>JAOZHK010000223.1 GCA_026014905.1 Candidatus Bathyarchaeota archaeon | reverse complement strand
AGCTATGGTTGCGGCAGGATGTCGCATGATCTATTTTGGCATTGAAAGTGCGAATCCGCATATCTTAGCGTACTACCGAAAACAGATTACACCACAACAAGCAATACAGGCAATACAAAACGCTCATGACGCGGGGATCGATGTGATTGTTGGCTCCTTCATTATTGGTGCACCCAATGAAACGTTAGAAGATATTCAAAGAACGTTGTCCTTTGCCCGCCGACTTCCCTTAGACATCGTGCAAATCAATGTGTTGCGGGCGAATCCGGGAACCCCGATCTGGAATGAATTAGTGCACGCAGGGTGGATCGATGAAGAGATGTATTGGGAAAGAGGAGCATTCATCCCAGAAATCAGTCCTCAAGCAGTACAGCTCGGTACATTAGAGGAATTGATGAACCAACATTATCGCCAGTTTCTATTACACCCTCGCTTTCTCATCAGACAACTGGGACGGACAGTCACAAGCCGATATCGAGTTAACACCATATATCGAAACGTAAAGAATATTCCTTCTATTGGACAACAATTAATCCGCCTACAATATCAAAATCGATTTTACTAGTTCTTTCTCAACTAATCCGTGCATTTGTGTGCGTATAGATGTGAAACGCAGCTCGATGACTGGATAAAGAAAAAAAAGGAGGGAACTTTCGACTATCGATCATTCTACGCGTGAGCATGCGCTGCAATTTCGACAGTTGTCTAGTTCAATCATGCCGTGTTGTGGACAGCCCTTCACCATTCCAGTAGCGACAACGACGTAGGGGTTGACGGCAGGAGATTTTGTACAGCGGATGATGGTCAACTGTTTTTACCTCTAGAGAGATTGAGTTGTTTAAAATCCCCTTCGTATGAAGAGAACAAAGCTGTGAACCGAGTGGATTTCTTTTCGTATGCCTAGTTTCAGTATATAATGCTTCCGGTCTTTTTTTATGAATAACGAAGATTATAGTAGAAGTAAAACCAATGATATACCTGATAGACTTTGGAAAATGATATAGAAATTCAGCGATTCAGTCTGATCGTTCCTATTATGAGTCTCCTTTTTTCTTTTACGAAAATACCTCAGGTGAGCTCAATAATTGGTTTCAAGAAGCGTGTGAGTTATGTATGAAACGCGCATACTACAGAATAGCAGGAAGGATTTGTTTTTCCATAATGATGACGTGCTCAGTTTTTTTTAGAGAATTGCGATCGGGTTGTCTGAAATCCTATCTTTCGATAAAAAGGGTAAGCAGTTAAGCTTGATACAACGGTAACTGATTGATAACCTTTTTTTCTAGCAATTGATTCAACATGCGTCATTAGGAGTGCGCCAATACCCCGATTAAGCTTTGTCGACTCAACAAATAGCGTTAGTATTGAGTTATCTTTGAGACTTACTGTCCCAACAATTTGATTATCTAAGCAAGCGACATAGATCATTCGATCATGCAACATCTCAAGAATAGCTATTGGGGAGTAATAATTACCTAGATTATTGATTACACTTGGTGAATAATCCTTGCTATTTATGTCATTCAGGGCGGTTCGTATTAACTTCGATACAGTTTCCACATCGTTCGGACCTAACCTTCGGATAGCAATTGCGGATACTCTTTTTTGGTTCAATTCGGTCGCTCGAGGTTACTACATGCACCCATTACATTGTATTCAAAATTGATATTAATCCTTATTCTGTCGAAGAATATGCGTTCATCCTGGGCGTGCTTAGTGTGTCTTACTTATTATGCAGGTTAATTTGTTTCATGCGTGTGGATATAAGCAGTCACTTTATGTTGATTTCTTTTTCGGGAAATTCTTATAGCTAGCTTGTGAATATTTAGCTACCACGGTGAGACGAAGTTATGTTAAGTAAAGAACCCCTCTATGTTGGAGGCTATTCTGGGCTCCCCCATATTGGTCATGGCCAGCATCTCTGTCATTTAGTTGAGTATGGAGAAGCTACTATTGATGATATTAAATCCCTTGTTAAAAATGCGCGATGGATCTGCCGCAAATGTGGACGTGTGGCTGCAAACGCTCAAAATGTGTGTGAACCTGAGAAGTTAAATTAGGTCGCAAAGGGCTAACGCGCGCGTGCGAGAATTTACAATAATAAATTGTGTCTTGAATGAATGCGTATTATGAGAACCATGTTAGTAACTGACTGGAGAACTAGACAGAAATTGAATGATCTAATCAACTGGGCTGAGGAATCAGTCCATGAGTAAAGACTCTTCGCCATTGTATTCGGCTTTTGCTGATGAAGCTCAAGCCGCGTCCAGATTCCGTGCTTATGCGAAAAAAGCTATGAGTGAGACCCAACCTCAGATTGCGACCTTATTTCGTGCACTTGCAGCAGCTGAAATGGTTCATACTGCAAATCACTTGCGTAATACTGGAGAAATTCGATCAACCCGCGACAATCTTGCTCGCAGTATCAACGAAGAAACCCACGCGGCTATGACGTTATATCCCCAATACCGGACATTAGCTCAAAAAGAAGGGAATATGGGTGCCGAATGGAGTTTATCTGTTGCAACCCAAGTTGAACGGATCCATGTCCAACTCCTTCAACAAGCGCTGCAAGCGCTTCAAGACCAGAGGTCGTTACCAAATGTGGAGTATTACGTGTGTCAGGTTTGTGGTCATACAATTCAAGAAACTGCGCCGGATAAATGTCCGATCTGTATGGCACCACGTGCACAATATTTATTAATTAAATAATTCTGCCGAGGTGAACCAGTATAATGAAAAAAGTCATTATCATCTATTTCAGTCGAACAGGAAATACTAAAACGATGGCGCAACTTATCCATGAAGAGTTAGTGAAATCATCAGAGATACAGGTTGATATCCAGACGCAGATCGTACCTGATGAATTAACACAATATGACGCAATTCTCATTGGAGCTCCGACGTATCATCATCGAATGACTCAGACTATTTCAACCCTACTTGAGGATGCTGCAATTAAGGAAGTGAAATTAGAAGGCAAACTTGGAGCAGCTTTTGGTTCGTTTGGATGGAGTGGTGAAGCTCCTCGTCTAGTCCTTGAAGTCATGGAGAACATCTTTCAAATGAATGTAATCAAGCCTCCACTCTTGATCAAATACGTACCACGTGGTGACGGTCCAGCCAAGTGCCAGGAATTCGGTGCTCGAGTTATTCAGGAACTTCAGAAACTGTGAGATCAATCATCTTCGCTGAAAATATACTTGGGCATCCATGAATTGGGTAAACAGTCGATGAAGCTCAGATGAGTGAAGATCTGCGCATCGCTAACTAGAGTAAGGAAAAAGGAGAGAGGACAGAGAGTACCACAAGAAAATGCACTAGAACAATCGGTTTCACTGTTCCTCTCCTCCTCGAGCGCAGGTATCATTTTCACTTATTGCACTCAATTTCTTTTTAGGGAAATAAGTCGCTAAAAGAATTGTGAAAAAATTATAGAGAAATATTATAGAGAGAAAAAAGAGTTTGTGAATATAGGTTCTAAATCTCGTTCAGGTATAGATACTAGAAAGAGATCACGTGTCGTCCCTCTTGAATATACTGTGTTAAGGGGACGCCCATATACTTGACTTCGATGCCTAAATTCTGTAGACGGTTTGAGACCTCGTATCGATCTGCACATGCTTTACATGCCTCTAATCGTACACCTGCCTCTAGCATACGGGCGATCTCTGTTTGGATATCGGGATCATTGCTTGCGAGTAACACAGATGGTCCCCAGATAATTAATCGTAAATCTTTCCACCAGTTGCGTAGTTTCGCATTGAGAACATACATAAAGACCATGTTCATTGCGACGTCTTTCTCACCGCTAGTCCATACGACAACTAAGCTTTCTTCAATCAACATTCATTTATCACTTGTTAATTCGAAAAGTTAACATGTGCGTAGCTATTGTGGATAGAAATCCAGGTTCTGTGCTCGTTGTTCGTCCATATCTTCTTCATGTCCTTTAGCATGTTGTACTAGGTCTTCTTTGGTTGGAAAAGCGATTCCGCATTTAGGGCATATATTTTCACCCAAAACCATCACCTTAGAGTATGTGATTATCTCCTCAAAATAAGTTTTTTTGAGAGAGATAGTACGCGCGCGTATCTTATTCAGGCTTCGAGAAAGCCTTTAATGTTGTCTTTGATTGCTTTAAGAAGAGTATTCGAGATCAAATCAGGCGTGCGCGCCGAAGATGTTTGGGAAACATTTAAGCTATGACAATAAGTACGATTCTTTTAGAGATGTTTGTAAATGTTACAAGTAGGACAATCAGCTCCAGAGTTTGAATTACCCGACACTGATCGGCAACTTCGTAGATTGACAGAATTTAGAGACAAAATCGTTATTCTTGCGTTTTATCCAGGTGCTTTTACTGACACTTGTATTCGGGAAATGTGCTCTTTACGAGATTCACTCGAAGAATTTAATGCCCTGAACGGGCAGGTTATTGGGATAAGCGTTAATGATCCTTTCTCGAATAAAGGATTTGCAGAAGCTCATCAACTAACATTTCCTTTACTTAGTGATTACTTGCGGGAAGTCGTGAAACTATATGGAGTGACTCTCGACGATTTTGTGGGATTACCGGGATACACTGTAGCTCAACGGGCGGTATTCATTATTGATCGTGAGGGTATCATCAGGTATATTTGGATTGCAGAACACCCGGGTACAGAACCAAATTATCGAGAAATCAAAGAACAGCTCAATGAAATATCTGGTTGATCCTATAGGTGCGCGCGCGTATGAGATAGATAGTGGATAATTATTACTAGCTTTAATCATTTTTTTACAACGCGCGCGCTGCAAACTCTTATATACGTTTACTTGTGCATCGGTTACCTACATTCATTGATAATTATCGAGAGGGTGAAATGTCACAAAGGAGAATGAAACGGCTTCTTGTGATAGGAGCCACAGGTCAAATAGGTTCAGAATTAACTCTTGCACTTCGAAAAAAATATGGTAGAGACAATGTCATTGCTGCAGGACATCGACGAAAACCTAGTGACAAACTGCATGACAGCGGTCCTTTCCTTTATACGGATGTCACCGATAAACAAGGCGTTCAGAAGATAATTGAGAGTTACAGGATTGACACCATTTACCTTCTAGCCACAGTTCTTTCAGCTGTAGGAGAGCAAAATCCTCAGCTCGCTTGGGAGGTCAATATGATTGGACTGCATAACATCTTGGAGTTAGCGCGTGAACACAACATTTTTCGTGTATTCTGGCCCAGTTCTATCGCGGTGTTCGGCCCGGAAACTCCTCGAGAAAACACACCTCAAGACACAGTGCTAATTCCTCAAACAATGTATGGGGTCACAAAAGTTGCTGGTGAACTCTTATGCAATTATTATCATCGTCACTATGGTATCGATGTACGCTGTGTTCGATATCCGGGAATAATTAGTAGTGAAACCCCGCCTGGTGGAGGCACAACGGATTATGCCGTAGAGATTTTTTACGAAGCTATTAAACACAAGTGCTATACGTGTTTCGTCCGGGAAGATACGATTCTTCCCATGATGTACATGCCAGACTGTCTTAAAATTGCGATGCAAATTATGGAAGCGGATGCATCAAGGATTCAACATCATGTAGGGTATAATGTCACGGGAGTAAGCTTCTCTGCGGGAGAATTAGCTGCTGAAATCAAGAGACATATTCCCGAGTTTGAATGCACATATAAACCTGATTTTCGCCAAAAAATCGCGGAATCATGGCCTAAATCTCTCGATGATAGCGTGGCTCAAAAAGAATGGGGTTGGAGTCCAGATTATGATTTAGCATCCATGACCACCGATATGATTGATAAACTGATGAAACGATACGCCGATGGTACACTATAGAACCAACTGTTAATGCGTGCGCGAAATTATCGAAAATATTTAAAAGTTATAAGGAATTACCTACCAGAAAATTTATAGTAAATTTTGGGATTGCTAAGAAAATGACCACAATACGTCACCCCACCAAGTATCTGGGTGAAGAATACCATCGCCTCGTACGAGAAAACCTCAATTGGGAACTTAAGGTTCTCGAAAGTGCAAGTGAACCAGTCTGCACAGTGAGCGGTAAAACCGTGATCATGCTCTGCGCGAATAATTACCTTAATCTAGCGACGCATCCGAAAGTCGTCATGGCAACAATTGAAGCTGCTCGAAAATATGGAGCTGGCGCAGGGAGTGATAGATCGATTTCGGGGAATATGGTTCTCCATGAAGAATTAGATCGTCGCCTCGCACGCTTCAAAAATGCACCAGCATCATTAACATTTCAAACAGGCTACATGACAAATCAGGGCGTCATCTCTCAGCTTGCTACTCGAGGCGACCTCTTTGTTTCTGATGAATTAAACCATGGTTCTATCATAGATGGTGTAAGGCTAAGTCATGCGGATCGAGCTGTATTCAAACATCGAGACGTTGAGGATCTTGCGAGGGTGATGGAAGACGCTGAAAGTCATGATCCTCCATATCGACATATTTGGGTTTTAACTGATGGAGTCTTCAGTATGGATGGAGATCTCGCTCCACTTCGCGGGATTGCACAGATTGCTAAAAAATATGGGGCGGGAGTTTATGTAGATGATGCCCATGGTGAGGGCGTCTTAGGTAAAGATGGGAGAGGGATCGTGGATCACTTTCATCTTGGTCGAGATGAAGTCCACATTGAGATGGGAACCTTTTCCAAGGCGTTTGGAGTAATCGGTGGTCACATCTCGGGTAGTGAAGATCTCCGTAATTTCGCGTATAATAAAGTACGGACATGGTTGTTGAGTGGGGCGGTTCCTCCGGGAGTTGCAGCCGCGTGTACTGCTGCGATCGATGTCCTAGAAACGGAGCCTGAACACGTCACAAAGGTCTGGGAAAACCGCAATTATGCACTTGACCGTCTGAAAGATATGGGTTTTGATACTGGAAACACAGAAACCCCGATTATCCCGGTGATGTGTGGAAACAGTCAAACAGCGAGACGCTTTTCAGATTACCTTTGGTCTCAAGGAATATTTGTGTTACCCATATTCTTCCCCATGGTTGCACGAGATAAAGCACGAATTCGTGTACAACTCTGCACGAAACACACCCAAGGACAGCTTGATCAAGCTTTAGACGCTTTCAGAAATGGTGGGAGAAAGCTGAAAATTATCTAAACACACGCGTTTAATGAAAAAACGCGCGTGCGAACTTGACTAGCCAGGTCTAAGGCTGAAAGCCACATTCTGACCCAGATCGCGGCATTGTTCAATGTCGCGAGGATGAATCTTTAAACGACCTCCATGGTCGACTATGGCTAGTGGAGGAGCCACCAACCCAATACCAATGTCTATAAGTAATTCTTCGATTCTTTCAACATGCCACCCACCATCCCATTCATACGATCCAAAAACCGCACCTTTAACGTCACCCAAAACGAGTTTCTGGCTCGTTACTAGGTTTTTAAGATTCATTAAAACGGTCCGCAACTGAGGCGTCATATCGCCATAAATACTTGGCGACCCAACGATGATGGCATCAGTGTTTGCAAGAGTAGAAATCGAAAACTTTGTGCCAATTTTTAATAGTTGCAGATCTACTTCTTCAAGAGTGCCCAATCCTTCAATCACTGCTTTCACAAGCAGTTCAGTAGTTCCAGACAATGTATCATATAATATCACAACTTTTGGCATATCATAACCTCAATACTACTTAATGAAATAGATTTATTTTAAAAAATCCCGAATATATGCGCGTAACTACAGTAGCAGCGCTGGTTTGTTCAGAGTTCACGAATCGATATTTGAATGGATATCACTCACTGTTCTTAGTCATCTTGTGGTAATAACCCGATGACATCACTTGACTGTTTCAGATCTTTCTACGCAATTGTTTCACGTGCGGAATCAACCTGATCCCAGATATTCCATAAGATAACTCCTTGAACTCGGTTTTGATCCAGGTAATAGATTACGCCTTCATGAAATTCCTCTTGCCAATCAAGAACGGCTGGTACTCGGGCATTTAACTCACCACGCGCGCGCTTATCATTTTAATTGGGTCTGATGATTGCTATTACTTTCATAAAAGAGACAATAAACAATCATTAGGAAATGTAAAAGTAAACAAAGATAGTAGTATATCCCGAAAATATTCGGTAATCCAGGTCACGTAAGGATCTAACTTCGTGATTAAACGACAATTAAATAAAGTAAATATATTACGCTGTTATGTGATTAGTTCATGACGCGAAGAGGATTTCGTAGTTTAACTATTCCTGCCAGTCTTTATCGGGACGTTGAACGATTTGTTGAAGAGTCACATGGACGCTACGTCACTGTCACTGAAGTTGTCCGTGAAGCGTTACGAAATTACCTCAAACAAGTTGAATAGTCAATATCTTCTACACCCTTAATCATAACGGATAAGAAGTTTGTCAATGAGTGCTTCAAAACAATGGGATATCATTCGTCTTCCTTGTGGACATCAAGGACAGATAGTAGTTGCATCACCAGATGAAATGTTAGTCAAAGGTCCTGCGAAACAGCCATATTGTATAAAATGTCATCCTTCTGAACAGGAGAACGCAGTCACATTCTTCATTATTCCATGCAAAGCGCCAAATAGTTAGCTTTTAAGGAATATATTTAACTGCGGCAATAAAACTCTCAACATCTTCCTGGAATTTGTTCTGTTTAACATTCTTTTCATTAACACACAGTGAAGCTAGCGGAATTTGATCACATAATTCTCTTAATTCTTTCAATACATCGCGTTTTTCACTTTTTTGAGTACAAAAAAATGCAACGTATTTGAATTGCTCTTTATAGAGAGAAATGTATGTTCTAATCGGTGTTGACACCGAGTTTCTCCATACAGGCGTACCAAGGATGACTATATCATAGTCTTGAGGGTTATATTGCAGCTTCTGCAAGGTTGTCAGAGCTTTTGCTCCAACATCACGACCTGCCCGCAGATATCCGAAGATCCCTGTCCGTGGTTTTGTGTCAATAACCTCTTCACAATCACCCTGCAATTGTAAACAAATAGCTTGAGCTACTCTCTTTGTTGTTCCTGTACGCGAATAGTATACAATTAAATGTTTCAATCCTAACCCCACTGATTAATTACACGTGCGCGCGCATGATTTTTGATACAATTGATAGTGAGTTATGAACCTATATATTTTGGTCAATTAGCCTGTGGCTGAGTCACATAACGTTTTTAATTTACATCATTGATCATCTAGTGATATGTTCCGGAATGTAAAAGGACTCGCGACTTTTATTTCAGCGGAACGTGGGTTAATGCTATTTATGATCAGTATGGGATCGGCGTTATTATTACAATCGACTTTGTCCCTTGAACAAGCGGTATATTTTGGGCTAATTGGATTCTGTGGATGGAGCAGCGTCGATGCCATCAATAATATCTGTGACGTTGATCTCGATGAACATTCGGATCCATCGCGAGCCGAATACACCCAAAAGTTGGGCAACTGGGGATTTGGGATCTATGTACTGTTTTCAGGCCTTGCACTTGGTGGCGCATTTCTTTCGAGGAACCTTGTAGCAACACTTGTGATAGGGCTTGGATTGCTTATTGGAATCTTTTATTCAGTGCCGCCATTTCGACTCCGGCAGACACCGTTCAAGGCAGCAGTCAATTTTTCAGTTGGGGCGATACCGGTCCTGTTTGTTGCGGCTTTTTATAATATGTTTTCAGTGAACGTGATTGCGTTGATGACCTTAATCGGCGTGACAACCGCGGTCAATAGTTTATGGGAAGATTTAGCTGACTTTATCTCGGATTCGGAGAGTCATGCAAAAACAGTACTAGTAATGTTAGGGTTCCGCCGGGGATTGATGATGACGATTGTATTGGGTTATTGTTTGATTCCTTTAATGGTGTACATCGGTTTTCTATTTTCGTTACATTTGAGCTATTATATTATTTTATCAGTCTGTGTTGTGTATATGTCCCTGCGCCTCATTATCCAACGATTAATCTTTACTACTGACATTGAAGACTCTGATGCGTTGCTAAAAATGGGTGAAGTTTTTGCGAAAGATTTTGTTATTTTAGCGATTGTTCAGACGACCAATTTAATGATTAATGGATTATTACAGTTTTACCCGTTAACTTTGTTATGATAACGTAACGCGGGCGCGCTTTGTGATTTTTTTTAATCAATAAAATACATTCAACAACTGCGATGAAGAGGTCTTTTGACGTATTTATGTCAATACATCAAATCGTCATCAACATTAATATGTTAAAATATCAGACTCTTTGTAAATATATTGCAGTATCAAAGAGACGAAAGCCTATATCATGCTAGGGCATAATAGCTTTTGCGGGTAAGAGCACTGGTGTAGAATCGAAAACTGATGGAACACTGTTCCGATAGTGAGTAGAAAGTCCGGTGGAGAACTGTAATCCGTAAGGATAAATCGAAAATCACCATAAAAACACACCACAACGCCTTACAAACATCCTGCATAGGCAGTGAGAATATCAACGCCATGCTCCGGATTTGAAAGAAAGGTGCTGAGGAAAGAGAGGAATCGGACTCCTCTACCTCTTACCCACAATTTTCTTGCGCATGAACAACCTATCAGCAAATTGTACCCGAACACGCATGCACCGATAAAGAACTAGTCATTTTGAGTTGTTTCGAGCATTTGTTCGGATTCAAGTTCTTTATCATCTAAGATTTTTTTAGAATGGTTATATCGATATACGCCAATTGTACAAAAGATATTTGTCAAGATAATAATCACAAACGCCATATTCTGAAACATTTGAGAGTAGGCCAGTCCGTAATTGAGAAAGATCACAGTTAACACGGCTTCATTCAACCCTC
The DNA here is from genome assembly GCA_026014905.1 of Candidatus Bathyarchaeota archaeon. The sequence goes on along the minus strand of JAOZHK010000223.1, from coordinate 24,729 downwards.
GTGATAGAGCGGTACTGATTAATCCTCTCTCAGATGTCAAGGAGCTGCCAATTGTAGTAAGATAAGTGGCTGTAACTCGCATCGCAAGTAGAATGATGGAGATAATCGTACCATAAAGGATCCAGTCGGGGTTTGTGATATTAATAGTCAGACCTATGTAGACGAAGAAGAAAGTACGAATGAGAAAAGCGAGCTCTGATTCGAATCGAATAAGATAATCATCAAGGATGAGGTCTTGAGGCAAGCCAAGAAGTTGATCCATGAATCGTTCATTTCCGAGTACAATACCAAAGAGTAGAGAAGACAGTGCACCATTGCCTCCCAGATATTCAGATGCATAATATGATACAAAGAGTATTGCAATGGTTAACATCGATTCAAAACGCTCGTGTTTTATCCGTGATAGTATCTGTAACCAAAATAAGCCGAAAAGGAATCCAATCACGCTTCCCACACAGAATCGAGCTGCAATCCCCTGTGCTACAAGTGCAATGTCAAGGTAACCTGTGGTGATAATTTCAATCAAAGCTAGAAACGATACAACTTGGAGAACGTTATTTAGTGTTGACTCGAGAGTTACAACTGTAACTACCTCCTCTTTAACGTTTATTGAGCGCATGATATGAATTAGGGCCGCTGCACTGTTACCTGATACCATAATTCCGAAAAGGGCTCCATATAAGAGGTCGATGCCTAAGTAATAATGTAAGAACAGAGAGACAGCTGATGCGCACAGAATCAAGTGAGTCAGCGTCATTGTTAACGAGCGTGGGGTTTCACGAAAGGTTTTGCGGAGATTCATTCCTAAACCTGCTTCAAACAAGATAAGGTTCGTTGCAAGATCAGAGAGGTAGGGAACGTATTCCGTTAATTCGTCTGGATTCACTAATTGGAAAACACGTGGCCCAACTAAAAATCCGAGAAGGATCAGAAATAGTATACCGGGAAAACCTGTTCGAATAAATTGATAATTACTTAGGAATCCTACAATAATGATCAAACTTACCAGCAAAAGGGCGACTGAAACAACATCACTCACTCAAGTCATCTCTGGATAACAGTTATTCAGCTATATTCTGAATATTGTAGCAGATATTCCAGTTTCAAATCGTAATATTCCTTATGAATCTGTAACCACTACTAAAAATACTGAGAGATTATTCTTAACAACAGGTGAATTTCTAGAGGAGTGGCGTAAGAGTTAAGGTATACCAGTCAACCACACGCAAGCTGCTTTAAAGAAAATAGAGCCAGCCTCTGCCTTTGTGAGTTAACTATAATCGGTTTTTTTCCAAAAAATCGTTTGGGGGATGATAGTCGTCTTTTCCCCATATAATAGACGCAAGTTTATCCTCAAGGAGTTTTCTTCCGCAATTTGGGTATCGACATGGCATTTGATGGCTTGCACAAAACATGCAGGATTTGGCAATAGCGTCCCATTGGGTCGAGATGTCAAGTCCTCTTTGCATGTGCCCTTTACTCATTATTGACGCATCACAGAAGTTGTATTAGCTAAATAGCTAACGTATTATATAGTATTTTGACCTTATAAAACTTATTATATTAATTTTAATTATGTTATATTACACTTTTAATGAAGTTAATATTGATCTACCTGAACAGTTAATTTAGATTTTTTCTTGCATTATTATAACTAACTAGAATTTTTCTTGTTACTCATTATCAAATTCAAATAATCGTCACATACAATGAAAATATATAATTAGATGCTACTACGCGCGCGCGTAGACATGAATGGATGCGCATACTACCTGCGAAATTCAATTACACCTTCTTTCATTATAACTTTGATACGCGGGGTATCTTGAAAGATAGCGATATTGTCCAATGGATTCCCATCGATGATCAGCAGATCTGCAAGTTTCCCAACCTCAACAGTCCCTGTATTCACCTTTAAGAGGTCTGCGGGCTTCTGAGTCATTGCTTGAATGGCATGCATAGGTGAGACTCCAGCTGCAACCCAATGTGCAGGTTCCATACTATTAATGCGACCATTTTGATCGCCTTCAGCATCACTTGCTGCAATGACATTTACGCCTCGTTCTAAAGACAGTAGTAATGCCCGTTTCTTTAGTTCATAAGGAAATTGTCCGCTCTTTTTGACGATGATCTCGGGCACGTCTCGGGGAACATGCGGTTGCTGAGTTGCCTGATACCCTTTCACTAAACTCGTTAATTTGTGTGTGATTCCAGCTGCCACCATTTGATCTGCAGCAGCTGCAGTCATTTCGTAACCATGTTCTATTGAATCGACTCCTGCGTGAATCGAGTCTTGAATCGATTGTGAGCCTTGGGCATGAACACATACTTGAACGCCAGTCTTGTGAGCTTCCTCAACCGCTGCTTGCATTTCAGGTATGGTCATTTGGGGTGGACCTGCAAGTCGTTCCAATGAACCTCCACCTGCATGCATGAGTTTGATCCAATCTACTCCTGCTTTTATTTCTTCACGGACTCCTTTTCGTACAGCTGCTGGGCCATCACAAACTTGACCCCACATGTAGGGTGTGGAATGGCACAGCGGAGGAAGAAAGTAACTGTCGGCGTGACCGCCTGTTGTAGTAATGGCTTTCCCACAGCAGAGTAAACGAGGTCCTACGATCATGCGGTTTTCGATTGCAGAGCGTAATGCTAAATCGATGTGTTCGAAGCCACCACAGTCTAAAACGGTTGTGAATCCTGCGTTAAGGAGGCGATACAGGCGGTTCGCTGCTTCTAAAGTCGTTGTAGAGAGATGTTGAATCGCTTCTCGACGTGGTCCCACGCCGAGTATCTGTGAAATTGTGATGTGAACATGAGCGTCAATTAACCCTGGCTGAACGACATGTCCCGCTGCATCGATAACTTTTCCACGAGGAATTGGGGTTTTTCCGAGTTCACCCACTGCGGTTATAAAGGAACCTTCAACCACGACGACTGAATGGGGTTGAGGAAGAGGATTGATGCCGTCAATTAACAGCCCATTTTTGATAATAATTGGAGTCGACTCAGATTCCATTGATTCCTACCTCGCGTTGAATACTGTTTACCTTCAAAAAGATCATTATACAACTGGGTATTTATGATGACGGGTTCACGTGGTTTTACTGCCAAACCTGTTTGAACACGCGAAAGTGGTTTAATCCCAGGATCTGGCGAATTTCAGTTTCAGTGTATCGACGTTGGATGAGTTCTTGAGTGATGCGCGGCATTTGGGAAACATCAGAGAGTCCTTCCGGCGTTGAAGGAATACCATCAAAGTCAGAACCTAAGCCTACATATTTAGTGCCTACAATTTCAACGATATGATCAATGTGATCAACAAGACGTTCAATTGTTGCTTTGACGGGATGAATAAAACTCGGCGCAAAATTAATGCCAATTACACCTCCTCGCTGCGCGAGTGCTCGAATCTGGTCATCCGTTAAATTACGGGGATGCGAACAGACAGCCCGACAATTTGAATGGGAGGCAATCACGGGTCTCTTGACGAGATCCATTACATCCCAGAATCCTGCATCATTAAGATGAGACACATCGATGAGGAGTCCTAAACGATTCAGCTCTTCGATAACTTCAACACCTAAAGTTGATAATCCACCATTCGTCCTTGCATCAGCGACACCATCCGCAAGGAGGTTTCGCCGGGAATGGACCAACCCAACCATGCGGACACCCAGTCGGTATAAGATACGAAGAATACTTGGACGCCCTTCGATAATGTCCGCGCCTTCAACCGAGAGTATCGCGGCAATTTTCCCTTGATTAACAGCGCTTACGATATTTTCTACATCCGATACCGTTTGAATAGATGACGCATTCTGGATACATTCTGCGTCAAGAATACTGATCATTTCAAGAGCCGTTCGAAGTGCATTGGGCGGAGTGCGGTCGCGTAGTGATGAGATGGCAAATACTTGGCAATTCACACCGCCCTCTGTTAAGCGTGGAATATCAACATGGCCAAGTTCTGATCGCACACCGAGACCTTGTTGCGAACGATCAGCCCACATCGAGGCGCGGTCATGAGTGAAGAGCGGGTGGAGACATTTCAACGTGTCACAATGGGTGTCAATGACGAGAGCGTCCCTGTGCAATTCCAGAGAGGTATGAGTTTCATCCATCAGATTTCTCTCGATTATTTCTTGGAAGCATCAATCCCGGGACGTAACATTCGAGCATAATAGCTGTGTGTCGTATATAACGCACCGATAGGATTGTGGGCTAAGACTCGATCCTTTGCCACTAAAACGGTAGTATAAGCCGAACTGTACTTGAAGAAGAGGGAGTCATGACCGACACAAAGGCCTAATAGAATATTAAAATCAGTGTGGGCAGAGTTGAGGAGCTGCGCTTGAATGATGGGGCTACACATAGCTTCATACTCTCCAATTCGAATCTTTTGATCATCTTTGACACCAATCGTTTCTTTCGGAGTACATCCCACTTTGCAGACAACGGAGACGACGTCAAAGCCTTGAGAAGAGAGGATTTTCGATAGTATCTGAGCTTCATGAGGGAGCCCGGCGCAGAACGCGATCCCTAGCTTCGTATAGTGCATTTTCTGCGCGAATTCACAAATCTCTTGGATACGGGGTTTCACTGGGTGAGAGATATAGGGTTGAATATCTCGATTCGCATAGCATTCAGCTTCTTGAATTGAAGCCATTTTCGCGAAGTGCTGGATGCCGGGTTTTTCATAAGTCTGTAACGCATCAGTGATGAAGGGTTTTTGGTGGAGAGTGGGGCAGGAGTTAGGACCGTGTCCACTTAATTGTCGACAAGCTTTCTGTTCGATCTGGCAGAGAGCACATTCTGGATATGAAGAGGTAGTCATGATGAATCGCCTAGTAAGTTATGGTTCTATTCAATTGTTTATTTTAATCTTTACTGGAAAAATGTGCGTGAAGGTTTTAATATCGGAATGTACATAGCCCCCCTCGTTGATGGAGCCTTCCACAATAGGGAAGAGATGATAATGAAGCGAATTGCTATAATCACAGCAGGAGGTGATGCCCCGGGAATGAATGCGGCCATTCGCGCTGTTGTTCGATCAGCATTGTCTCATAAGTTAGAGGTTGTTGGTTTTGAGCGCGGATATCAAGGATTAATTGAAGATCAATATCGACTCTTAGGGTCACGATCTGTGAGTGGAATCATTAATCAAGGAGGAACAATTCTACGGACGGTTCGAAGTCCAGCAATGAAGACGAGTGAAGGTATCGAGCACGCGGTCCAGAATCTCAGTAAAAATAGCGTGGATGGCTTAATCACGATTGGTGGGGACGGTACATTTCGTGGAGCGTGTCGAATCAATGATCTCTGTGACATACCTGTGATCGGTATACCTGCTACAATTGATAATGATGTTGCAGGTACGGAGACAACCATTGGATTTGATACGGCGGTCAATACTGCTCTTGATGCGATCGATAAAATCCGTGACACAGCAACCTCTCACGAGCGAATCTTCATTGTGGAAGTGATGGGACGTACCCGAGGATTTCTCGCGTTAGAAGTTGGATTGGCTGGTGGAGCTGAAATTATTCTTGTACCTGAAGTACCGTATGAAATGTCTCAACTCTGCACCCGGCTCCAGCGCGATTATGATTCAGGAAAACGCTCAGAAATCCTAGTGATGGCGGAAGGAGCTGGAGATGCTCACGCTGTAACTACTCAAATACAGAAAGAGATGGGGCATGAAGTCCGATTAACGATTCTCGGTCATATTCAACGTGGAGGTCGCCCAACTGCTCGCAGCCGCACCATTGCGAGTGAATTCGGAAGCTATGCAGTTGATCAATTATTGAGGGGTGCTCAACGCCGAATGGTTGGACTGCAACAAGGCCGAATTGTATCGGTTAAACTGGATGTCTCCTGGCAAGTTGAGAAACCATTAGACCTCCACAGGCATCAGCTTGCTAAGATTATGTCACTGTAAACTTTTCGTGCATTTGGTCCAAAGAGCTCAGATATATCGGAGATAAGCGACCAGACTAATAATCGCTAATGCAACTAATAACCCTCCAAAAATCACAACGACATTAATGATCGGATATAAGAGAGATGCAAGAGCGATTGCAATCAAGATGGATCCCCAACTAAGATAGAAAGCCGTTTCCTGAGTTCCCGTAAACGCAGTAATGATTGTGAAGAGTCCTAGGGGTCCCAAAGCCCAAGCGATTAATGCGAGAAAGTCAAATGGGAGAAATCCAATACCGTAAAGGATTGTCGCAAAGCCTAGTGATAGCACGACAATGATCGCGGCTCCAATAGTGTATCTGAACTTTGCTGTCACGAGATAAAACCTCTCAAATGATTGGGAATCGCTTGATAATATAATCAGTTAAAACGGCTTTAAACATTCGGGAAATTTTTAAGTATAAAACCATAGTAATCATGTATTCGTGGAAACCATGGTCAAAGTCATAGTTATTTACGATAGTCCTACCGGCTTCACAGAACTCATGGCTCAAGCTGTCGTTGAAGGCGCACAAGCTGTCCCTGATACGGAGGTGGAGCTACTCAAAGTTGGAGAACCCTTCAGTCTCCGACGCGTTGAAACAGCTGATGCGATTATCTTTGGAGCCCCGAATATCTACAATAACGTCACACCAAGTATGAAATCGTTCTTAGAAAACATGAATGAAATCAAAGAATATCTTCAGTTACCGGGTAAAATCGGTGGTGTCTTCGAATCCTACGGCTGGGATAAAGGTCAGGTAATTCAAAAATTAAATGCTTACCTTGTCTCCTTCGGACTGAAAACCGGAGCTACACCGCTCTCTATTGCCCATCGCACAGTCGCTGAAGCCTATATTGATGACGATATTGTCCAACAATGCCGAGCTTTAGGCAAAGCCATTGCTGAACAAGCCGCGAAATAGCCTCTATTTTTTTCTTTTTTTTAACACGCACGAACAAACATTCTTTCATTACAGATAATGAGTTGCATCAGCTAAGCTTCGAATAACAAAGTACTTCATTCGTGTACGCGCGCGCGTGCGTGGATAAGTGTCAATTTATAAGATTGATGTGAATAAGCTTTGGATAGAAAGACTGAATCCGACTATGATGTCACAATCCTTTTTTCTAGGCGGTAATATTCGAGGTATTCCGTCAGATTTTATTGTGGAAGAAGTGTGGCCTCAGCAAACATTTTCGATTAGATATTCTCCATTCAATAAATTACAAGACCTAATTACTCGTAAATGGCGCGGTGAGAAAGAGTATCTACATTTTACCCTAGTTAAAACTGATTGGGATACTATGCGCGCCTTGCGGCGAATAGGTAAAGCGCTTCATGTCTCCATAAAACGATTTGGTATCGCTGGGATGAAAGATAAGAAAGCCGTCACAGCACAACGTGTCTCTATGTGGCATGGTCGAGCGGATCAGATCTCTAAATTACGTTTGAAGGATCTCATCATAAAAGATCTGCTGTATGCTCCCGATCGAATAACACTTGGTATGGCAAAAGGTAATCGATTCACGATCACGATACGAGGCGTTGAGAAAACACACCAAGAATGCCGTCAAATATTACAGCAATTTCAAGCTCAAGTCATGCAACCTGGAATTCCCAACTATTATGGCCCCCAACGCCTTAGTGGAGGAAATGCAGAGGTAGGATCAGCTCTAAAGGAAGGCAGGCTCCAAGATGCAGTGGAGCGGATTCTCCGTAAGGTCCAACCATATCTTCAAGCAGGCGATGTTCAAGAGATTCCGAAAGTGTTCTGGTACGAAAAACGCATGGTTCTCCACCTGAAGCAATTCCCCAATGATTATGCGGGGGCTCTACGTCGAATCCCGAAGAAGATTCGACGCATTTTCACTCATGCATACCAATCTCACCTGTTTAACGAACAGCTCAAGCAACTGATCAGCGGGAAGCAAATCCCGAATATGATTTCGATACCTGGCTTTCCCGTTCCCAAAATGCCAGAGTTAAGCACGCGACCTATCACGCGCCGCAGTCTCCTCACCGCTGACGACTTTACGATCGTATACATCCATGAGGGAGAAGTAGTCGTCCGATTCATGCTCAAGAAAGGGGAATATGCGTCCACACTGCTATCCCATTTGATTTATCGGGAAAATCATTGGGATAGTTAATCACCAGTTCATTACCCTAATACATTCGGGATAGACACATATACATGAAGGCGTACAAGGTGATTATTCCTAGGGCTGATCGCCGAAGTGTGAATATGGACACAACACTAATCCAAGCCATTAAAAATCGACAGTGCGTATATAGGTTTGATCCAACGCCTCTTAGCGAGGACGTTATTCAAGCCATCTTGGATGCAGGTCGTTGGGCGCCTTCCTGGCTCAATCGTCAACCATGGCGTTTTCATGTGATCACAGAATCCAAGACGAAAAAGCGGATCATGAAAGAAGCCCCAAGTATTTTTCATGAGGGAATTCTTGAAGCCCCTGCCACTATCGCCGTCTTAGTGAATGTAATGGATGATCCCTTCCACTATATTGAAGCAGGGGCTGTTGCAACCCAGAATATGGCATTAGCTGCTTATGCACTAGGGCTGGGATCTTGTTGGATCGGAGTATTCAATTTACGAGGTGCACGACGATCGACTGAAGAGCGGATTAAAAAAGTCTTGAAAATCTCCAAAGAGTATCGATTGATTGCACTATTACCCATCGGGAAACCACGGATGATCAACCAAGAAAGAACACGCAAAGATCTCAAGGAAATAACAAGCTTTAATCAATTCTAAACAGAGACATCTAGGAGAAGTTGTAAGTGATAGACAAAATCTGGGAAAAACCTGTAATTGTATTATACAGCGAAGACCACAATCAACGAACCCGAGACCCGCTAGCAGTGCTGAGAGCTCGGCGCCTCACTCTTATTGAGGAAGAGGACAACGATGAGATAACGGGTCGTATTGAGGATTTTTTCTCACTTATGGGGGATATAAGTGGGCTCCAAGGGGATCCTAAAGGTGTGAAGCACTACATTTTGTGCGTTTATAACGATAATGAGAAACCCTATGATCAGCCAGACAGGATACCAGGCAGCGTATTTCCTGAAGGTCTCTCATTTATTCGAGACCAGTATGGTAAGCGAACCTATCATGGGTCTTTTCAAGCAACACGCGTATAGAAGCTAAAGCGCACGTGTAGCTAGCGATCGATGTGTATTGGGGCACCTATTGCGAGGCTTGGTGGAACTTTCTTCATTTGAACTTTAAGAGTCCCATGCCGCCCATGAAGACCAACAATTCGTCCCTTATATTTTCGCTTCGAAGGACTGATCCAACTTATTGACTTACCAATGAATTGAGAGGCTTCATCGCGAGAGTGAACATTGTCAATCTGAAGTAATATCTGATTGCGCCGTTGTTTACTTTTAAATCCTCGTCGGTAACCAATAAATTGAGCCTTAACCATTTCTGCCATCTACGATCACATTTATGAGCATACCAGTGTGAGCGTGTAGTTACTCTCCCGAATCATATTTAAAGTTGCGTGAAATAAGCTAGCGGAAAGGAGTCAAGAATCGCTTATGAATTATAACCATCCATCTCAACTCTCCCTTTGGCGCAAATTGGGGTATGCAGTTGGTGGATTAGGTGACAGCTTAGCCTTTAACACCATTAGTTTTTATCTCTTGTTTTATCTCATTAATATTGCGGCGATTCCTCCCCTTGAGGCTGGCTTACTGGTAGGAACTCCTCGAGCGCTTCTTTCTCCTCTAGGTGCCTTGGTTGGCCCATTGTCCGATCGTATTCGCACGAAATGGGGGCGTCGTCGGGTGTTCTTATTGGTTTGTGGACCAGTAATGGGGAGCTTTTTCTTTTTACAGTTTTTTGTACCATCAGGATGGAGTCTTTCTGCTCTTATTGGTTTTTGGTGGATCATACAATTTGGACTGAATATTTCGATGACGTTAACGCTGGGAGCGTATCAGGCTATGGCTGCTGAAGTAACCTCGAGTAGTACTGATCGCATGCAACTGGTCAGCATGCAACAGGGATTTGGAGTCCTAGGCGGTATTCTTGGACCCTCACTTACCATTGTATTGGTTAACAGTTTCGGAGGAGCCCAAACAGGATTTACACGGATGGGTCTTATTTATGGTTTCGTGATCGCGTTGATGTTTATAATTGTCTTTCTATCCACTGTTCCTGAACGAGAGTCCTCCTCGCAACAAGCTTCGCAATCGCTCTGGAAAGATGCTTGGTCGATTTTACGTTTAAGATCCTTTCAGATTCAGATAGGTGTAGCCTTTCTGGTTCAAGCTGCAACGGTTATTTTTAATGCTATCATAGTCTTCTATCTGACATTTGTGCTTCATGTTGAAGATCTCCTGCCTTTGATCATACTGGTTGCTTCGCTTTCATCGCTCGGATCGATCATTTTTTGGAATTGGTTTAGTCGACGGACTCGCCGCTGGGCATTTATCACCGGAGTTCTGCTGTATGTTGGCACACTTTTTGCTTTAAGCGTGTTACCGGTGCAGAGTGCATGGATTTGGGTTCTCACGGCAGTAATAGGTGTAGGATCGATAACAACAGCTATTTTTCCAAAGGCTGTGTTAGCTGATGTAATTGCTGACGATCAACGTGACATCGGTCGGTCCCGAGCTGGTTTATTTACTGGTTTATATGGCTTGAGTACACGTATCGGAAATGCAATTGGAGGTACTCTTATCGGGTGGCTCCTATCTCTTATCGGATTTTCAAGGGGTACTACGCAAGGTCTGCGATGGGTCATCGGGTTTGTACCTAGTGTGTTCTTGTTAATAATGATCCCCCTTATCCTCATATTCCGCCCATCAGCTCGTACAAGAAAAGACCCCAATTAGCACGTGTGTCATATCGATGGATTCTCAATATTCACTCCAACTATACCTACTAAACGCATCGAGCTAGACTTATAAGCTGGAGTTCCGGAGATGGTCACATGAATCGAATGAAGGGCAAAGTAGCCATTGTCACGGGAGCAGCGTTAGGGTATAAATCGGGCGGCTCTTCAATTGGTAGTGCCATCGCTATTAAGTTAGCCTCCGAAGGTGCAAAAGTCGTTGTCGTGGACATTAACGAGAAGATGGGTCAACGTACAGCGGACACCATTATCAATGAAGGTAACGACGCACTCTTTATCCCATGTGATGTTGAGAAGTCAGATGAAGTTCAACACGTACTGAAAGCATCTCAACAAACCTTCTCCACTGTGAATTGCCTCATTAACTGTGCGGCGTCATATCAAGGCAATATTTTTCAGAACATCGTGAATACCACGGAGACGGATTGGAAGCATATCATAGATGTTAACCTGAATGGATATTATCGGTTCGCGAAGTATACCATTCCGGTGATGTTAGAACAGGGTGGGGGATCCATTGTAAATATTTCATCGATGGCGGCGTTCACTGTCGTGAAGAATTTCAGTGTGTATCCGGTTACTAAAGCAGCGATTAACGCCTTGACACGCACCATTGCGATTGATTTTGCTCCAACGATTAGGTGTAATGCCATTTGTCCGGGATTTGTACGGATTGCGAATTCGGAAGGAGATCGGACTCCAATAGAAGTAGAGAAATGGATTGAGGGGATTTCTGCTACATATCCGCTGGAAAGAGTCTGTTCGGTTGATGAAATTGCGAATGTAGCATTATTTTTAGCCAGTGATGAGTCATCATATATTACAGGTGAATGTATTATTATGGATGGGGGTCGCTCGATTTCTGATTGCCATCTATTTTGAAGATGGATTAACGTATACGTGCACGTGATTTAGCTGGGTAGTCTCGTGCTTTTGGCTAGACACTCCTCATGTTCTTCGAGAATTTCATCAATACTCTCTATTAGTTGCTCTTGGGTTTGGAATCCAACTTTTGTCCCAACAGGCTGTCCTTCACAGTAGAAGATGAAGGTGGGGGTTCCTCGAACTCCTTGATTTATGGCAAATTCACGATTTTCTTGATCGGTGAGCACATTTAACCGCGCGAATTTCATTTGATCTTTGTATTGTTGTGAAAGGACTTCATAGATAGGGATGGTTTGTTGGCACCAAGGACAACGCTGATGCCAGAATTCCACAATAGTGATTTTATCAGAGGCTATTACTTCTTGTTCCCAATTGGTTATATCCACATCAACAACTGTCATATTATCACCACGAAGTGTGTGATGTGATATTGCTTACGCTCGACACCTATTTATAAACTGGGTTTTATATCAGACATTTTACAAATACACACAAGAATTTAGGAAAGGTTAGTACGGTTCAGTACTACCAAATTTGTGTGCTTAAAATGGGCTCAAGATTCCGACGAAAACAATCCACGCCAGAATGGACTTCGCAATAAAACTCAAAAGGATATAGAATCGTTCATCATAGAGATAATCTTTCCGCGCGCGCTTAAAGACATAAATACTCGTTCACCGTTTTGACAAACATGGTTGAGCAAGCACCTTATACGCTGATTCGGATGCTGGACAAAGTTGAGATCCGAAAATATTCTCAATTGCTGATGGCTCGAGTGGACGATCTTGGCGATCGAGGTTTTAATGTTCTCTTTCGCTATATCAATGGTCATAATATTAAGCAGACAAAAATTGCTATGACAGCACCGGTCATATCTGAACAAATTGCAATGACCGCACCTGTGGTATCGGGTTCAAACTACATAGCATTCATTCTCCCGCAACAATACTCCATTGAAACTGCACCTCAGCCCCGTGATAACCTCATTCAACTGGTTACAACTCCTCCACGCCTAGTTGCTGCATTACGTTTCTCGGGCAGATGGAGCGAATCCAGTTTTACGACTCGATCGCAGGAACTCTTAAAAACACTTCACGAAGCTGAAATTAAAACAAAAGGTAATGTTTTTTCGATGCGATACGATGGACCGTTTACACTCTGGTTTTTACGACGTAATGAAGTCGCTGTTGAAATAGAAGTCGAGTAACACGTATATCCTTGTCCACAGGTAAGTAACATACTCTTTTAATTTGCACATCTAATGTTTGGCTAGATTATTCATCGCCAGGGAGGGTACAAGACTAGCTAGCTAAATATTTAATTGGTTCCATGACTCATATAGCCTTATGTTTCCATTAGGAATTTTTCCCTATTTGATCGGAGGAATCCTCATTGGGATTGGTGTAAGCTATGTTTACATCACTACAGGGCTTCATGCAACACAGAGTAGCTTCTTTAGCACTACCATTTCATATTTTTCGCAAATCCCGTACTTTCAACAAAGAGCATATCGTAATTCGAGGAGTTGGCGCATTACTTTTGCATTAGGAGTGATCGGAGGAGCTTTCCTATATTCGTTGATATTGTCTCCTGATGGTTTCTTTACAACTACTGTTCAGTGGTGGCGACTACTAATAGGAGGCTTCTTTGTGGGATTTGGTACCAGGCTGTCCCAAGGATGTACATCAGGGCATGGCATCAGTGGCTTGGCCTCTCTTTCATCTACCTCCCTAGCTGCAGTCATAACATTCATCGTAGTTGGGATTATAGTCGCGCTATTGGTTCAAATGTTGGGGGTAACTCCATGAACTTACGGCAATTCTTTGTTTTCACAGGAGGTCTACTTTTTGGCTTTGGTCTGGCTTTCGGAGGTATGTCAAAACAGGAAATCGTGCTAAGCTTCTTACAACTTAAAGATTTCGGATTATTAATTTTACTTGGTGGCTCTGCTGCAATAACAGCTCTTGCGATTAATCTTGTTCCAAAGATCCTAACTTCACCGTTCCTTGGAGGTCAATTTCGAAAAAGAGAGCGGACATTTAGTAAAAGGACCATTATCGGAGCTGTAATTTTTGGTATAGGTTGGGGACTTTCTGGACAATGTCCGGGATCATCTTTAGCTAGCTTAGGGGCAGGGAATATTCCTGTCTTGATAGGAATTGCATCAATGTTTCTCGGGGCGTATACTATGGGCCGATTTTTCACCAAATAAAATTATTCTCGTAAAAATTTCATTGAACACACGCGCGTTTGTGAGTAATACATGAATAAAATCATTGAAACGTCAGCCACAAGTTTCATGACCACAATGAAAGAATCGGAAGAACCAGTTATTGTTGAATTTTGGATACGGTCATGTGTCAATTGTCAAAAATTTAAGGAAGTTTATGCTCAGCTTCCGGAGATCTTTGGTGATAAAATTAATTTTTTTGCGATAAATATGTTCCAAAGTTTGGAAAACCTGAAGTTGGCTGAGGAACTGGGAGTTGAGAATACCCCCACATTGAAAATTTATCGTAAAGGCAAAATAATTGGCGAAATCATTGGCTTCAGATCACTTGACCAAGTCATTGGAGAAATCAAGTCAATTCTTGATCAATAAAGTTAGCTAGCTAAAAAAGAGAAAGGGATATTTCTGCTCGTGCCCGCTTAATCCATTTTCTGACCTAAAAACCGTGGACCATGCGGCGCAGAACACATCGGACACTGTGGTGCAAAGCCTGCAGCACTGTAACCTGTCATCCCCCCGGCTACATTAACAACATCAAATCCTTGTTGTTTAAGAAGGCTCGCACCGATACTTGAACGATGACCCGTGCGACAGATAATGGTGACTTGCTGAGATGTATCCAACTCAATATAACGTTCTCGAAGATCTGGTGCAGGAATATTGATCGCACCTTCAATGTGAGTTTTAGTAAATTCATCTGGTGCCCGCGCATCAACTAATACCATTCGTTTTCCTTGAGTAATCTGCCTATAGAATTCATGGGGCGAAAGCTGAGGTACGTTATCCGTAGGCAAACCTTCGTTAACCCAATTTGCCATTTTCCCATCAAGCGCACCGACAACATTGTCAAGTCCTACTCGACGTAGCCAAGGTACAGCGTCTTGAGACTGCTTAGGTGAATCGGAAACGAGCAGAATTTCCTTTTCGGGAGGTAGAATCCACCCTGCAAAAGTCGCAAAATTACCATCATAATCGATATTATACGCTCCTGGGATAAATTGTCCTCCAAACGCGTCATAACAACGACTATCTAACACTATAGTTGATGCCTGATCTACAGATTCCTTGAAGCTACGAGCATCCAGCAACTGAAGTGTAGGTAGATTTTCCATCAATTCTGGCCCCTTTCTATTGATCTCACTACATCGACTAAAGTGATCAGGAGCAGGCGGCATATTCGTGGTGAGGCGTTCGATAAAGCGGTCTTCATCATGGATCTTTAGTGAGTCATTATACAGTTTTTCGTAGCCAATAGTACTGCTTCGTTTCGCACCCATCGCTCTACCACACAGAGATCCCGCGCCATGAGCCGGGTAGACTTCACAGTAATCTGGAAGCGAAAGAAGTTTAGAATGTAAACTCTCGTATAGATGAGAAGCCAAATCGTGCGCCTGCCCGGGAAAAAGGTCTGGTCGCCCAACATCGCCAACAAAAAGGGTGTCACCACAGAAAGTACAAGATGGCTCCATGCCACGATTTGTATCCTTTACAACGTACGAGATATGTTCAGGAGTATGCCCTGGGGTTTCCAAAACATCAAGCACGATATCTTCAATCTTAAATGTGTCACCTTCCGAAAGAGCAACATGATCAAAATCACAGTTTCCTGATCTAGGCGCATAGATATCTGCTCCAGTCTTTGCAGCTAGCTCTATATGACCTGAAACGAAGTCGGCATGCAAATGAGTTTCTAAAATGTGTGTTATTTTCATATTCAGCGCTTTTGCAGCCATTAAATAAATGTCAACATCTCGGCGAGGATCAATAATCGCGCAAGCAGTTGAAGCACCCAACAGGTACGAGTTGTGAGCAATTCCTCTCAGAAAAAAATGTTCAACAATCATTTCAATAGATCTCTCGTTTAAGTTTTATATATATTTGTTTAAACTGATATAAATAGGGAAACACTTACGTGTAGTTTTACAAAGATTCTTTCAATCTCATCAAACATAGAAAACATGGACCTGGTCATGTCGAAAAAATTTGAACCTCTCAGAGTCTGTCAACCATGTCAACAGTTTCTCAGGTTTTTTGGACGATTTGGTATAGTGTTTGTTTTAACCATTGGAGTGTTAATGTTACCAACTCCAGAAGGGTTATCCCTTGAAGGACATCGAGCTGTGGCTGCAACAGTTTTCACAGGAGCGCTCTTAGCATTACAACCAGTGTCTCTTCCGATTGCAGGACTATTAGTGCCTGTAATACTGATCAGCTTTGGATTAGCGGATTCAACTCTGGCTTTTGAACCATTCTCCAGACCGATCATTTTCCTTGTATTAGGCAGCCTCTTTCTTGCAGAAGCGATGCGCAAACACGGCTTGACTCGTCGACTTGCGCTGTTAACAGTTGTAGCATCAAAGGGTAACATCAGTAAACTTCTTTTTGGCATCATGGGTATCGCCGCCTTGTTTTCAATGTGGGTTGAGAATACAGCTATTGCTGCAGTGTTGATACCCGTCGCGTTAACTATCTCTAGAGAAATACATGACGTCGAAAAAGCGCGTGAGCTTTTATCGTTACTTGTGTTAGGCATTGCTTATAGCGCAAGTCTTGGAGGCATGGTGACAATAATGGGATCGGCTTCTAACGCTGTCACGTCCGGCTTCTTAGCGGCGCTGCATGCATGGTCTTTCGTTGATTGGATGAGGTTTGGGTTACCTGTATTTCTACTACTGTTTCCTGTGACATGGTGGATTGTACAACGTCTTGTTCCGGTGAGTATTAAACAACTTGATATTGAATCATCAAGCCAAGAATTGAATAAAAAAGAATTGCGAAGTCCCTTTGAACGCGAGATCATTATCACAATGGCGGTAACTATTTTGCTATGGATTATGGGTTCTGTTCTCGAAGGAGTATTAATTCTTCCCTCAACACTTTTATCCCCTGCGGTTATTGCAGTGGTGACTGTCGCTTATTTATCGATGCGAGGAGTCATCAATTGGGAGGATGTCAAAGGCATCAGCTGGGGTTTTTTGTTCATCATTGGTGCGGGATTATCATTAGGAGAAGCATTAAGTCGAACAGGCGCGACAGATTGGTTCGCCAACTTAATCGGTCCCATCATCACCCAGCCTCCGATGCTGGTCAGTCTGCTGTTTCTTATACTGCTATCCGCTCTACTCACTAATGTTATCAATAATGCAACGGTTGCGGTCGTTTTTGTACCAATGCTCATCAATATTGCACAATCGAGCTCGGTATTTATTCCTCTACAACTTGTTCTGCCCGTAGCATTTGCTACAACCTTTGGCTATTCTCTGCCATCAGCTTCGGGACGAATGGCTCTCATTTCCACCCTTGGCATTATTGACCGAAAAGAAATGATACGAAGTGGTTTAGTTCTTACAGTCATTAGTTCCATCATTCTAGCCGTGTTCTTTTACGGTTTGCTGTTACTGAACTGGATCTGAAGGGAGGTGAAACACTACGCGAATAGTAGTCATTGGCGCGGGACGCATTGGAGCCCGAGTTATCTTACAATTACAGAAGAATCCAAAAATTGAAATAATTACAATCGATCCTCGGGAACAGCCTTTTGCTGTCCAGCAAGAAGTTATCTCAGTCGTGGATTTTCGTGAAGCCTTAACGCCTCAAGCTATTGAATACGTAGTATCCGAGACTCAGCCAGATCTCGTCCTAGTGACAACATCAACAGAAGACATGGAGTTGGGGAAGGTGCCTGGCGTGGATATTTTAGTTGAAGCTTTACGCCAGGAAATAGCTGCTATCGCTAACGTACCGGTAATTGGAGTAGCGAGAGCACTAGGTGGATAGTTCACAGAACATAAGCGTGTTTACATATTTTTTTAACACACACGCTTAATTCTGCATCTCAATACGAGTACGTGTGCAGTTATTATCTTCGTGAATCCTAGCTAGTTCGAATATATTAGAAATCATTTGAGATAGCACACGCAGCTCAAAGCACTCCAAATAATAGCCACGCGGCAATGAGGGTTAAAATAATGTTGAACGCTTGACCGACAAGGTATAATTGTACAGGTCTGCCGCCTAAGATTTGGCTTCTTAAACTTTTAAAATTTGTTTCGAGACCAATACTTAAAAACGCGATAGCGAACAGAATGGTTCGGATTCCCTTCGTAACCGTTAGAATCCCGCTCAACTGTCCCTCTCCCATCAGAGGCAGTAGAATAAAGGAGGAGAGAAAAGATAATGCAATAAAGGCTACTAGAAACTTTGGAAACCTATACCAAACCTCTATCGGTCCCGGTCGAGTGTTTTGGAGGTCTTCAACAGGTGTCACCCACAGTAGCGCAATGACAAATGCAATGACGCCAATCATGACATTTTGTATTAATTTCACCACAGCCGCGACTTCCATAGCTTCCTGATTTAACAGCTCACCAGCAGCAACGACGGCACCAGTCGAATCCACGGTTCCACCAATCCACGCTCCGCCAATGAAATAATCAAGTCCCAAGGCTTTTATCAAGGCAGGCATCCCAACTAGCATAACCGCCGTCGACACAAGAGAAAGCGAAATAGTGAGGGTTAAATGGTCTTTCTTCGCTTTGGTCGCAGCAGCTACTGCTATAGCAGCAGAGACCCCGCAAACAGACGTTGCCGCAGCAATAAGGATGGCAAGTGTTTTATCCAATTTCAGAATTGCTGTTCCATACCTATACATGATATATAACACAAAGGGGGTTACTCCCCACGCGAGAATTAGACCTTGAATCCCTAAATTCAATATTCTTGAGAACAAGATTTCTGTGCCCAACAATACAAGACCTGTCTTAATGTACAGTTCTGTTCGTACTGCGGATTTAAGAAAAACTGGAAGACCCACGGTATTACTGATCACTAAACCGATGATAAGAGCCCAGATGACATATTCTAATCCATAGGACTTCAGGAAAGCTTGCTGCGATATGATTTGGGCCAAGAACCCTAACAGGGCTAAGGTGGCAAAAGCTGGAAGAAAGGCTGCAGGGCTTGCACCCATCAGTTTGATGCCAATTAGAAAAGTAATAGCCAAAATGATTATAAATAAAAAATACGATTGAACAATGTCAAGGGACAATGCGTCTAATGGATTCTGTGACCATATTCTTGGTCTTGGAGCGACAGAGATTATTCCCAGAGAACTAAGTGCAAAGAGCAGTATTCCAAACCAGCAGGCCCACCAGTCTTCCGATGTTATTAGAGAGCGGAATCTACCGTTCGAAATCATAGATATACTCATTATTGCTACGTGTTTTATATGTTATGCGCACACGTAATACACTGTTTAATAAATGCGCGCGTTATTGCACTGTGGCATGATCGGCTTGAATTACATACATAGGCCAGCGTTTTAACACGCCTTTGGGAACTTTCCCTTGCTGGACTTTGCGTACAAGTACTTGACGTGGAGTTGATGGATGAATTGGATCTTTGGAAAGAAAGTGGATTGACACAGGAAGCTCGGGGAGATCCGATATAATAGCCTCTTTGAGACACCGTTGAGCTTGATCACTGAAGGAATCAATCTCAAGCTTCTGCGGGATAAAGAGGATCCATAAATCTTTATCTTCTGGATGAGGTGCGAGAACTAATGATGCGCGTTTTGTCATGAAACCGTATTTTGCTAAACAGGTACGAATTGCTTGGGGGTCGACGACTGTGCATGTATTACAGGAAAAATAATCACCTACATAGATAGAAAATTGCAAGGGTAAGGATATTGGCAGAGATACAACCGGTTGCTTTTTTAGAGGAAACGCAGCACGTAAGATCTTTCCTTGAATCCGAGGATAGCCCATCCTCGGGAGAAGGTAAATCATGTCTCCTACGTCAATATTCACGGTAGATCTGTCTCCTTGGAATTTAGGAATGTACAGGCGTCCCCATCCCTCCGGACATCGACTTAATAGCTGAAAGTGGCCATCAATCTGCAACATGCTGATAGCCAATGGGAAGACAAGCATTGTTTCATCCGATGGATCTGATACTTTTTTTCTAAGACTCGCGGCGAGCGGCCCAATTTCACTTCCTACATAGAGATTGGTATAAGATGCATTATCCTGGGACCAGTTCATAAAAGTGCGAAGAAGTGTCCAATCCGCCTCTGACATCGATGAGGTGCTGAAAATGAGTGTTGCCGATGCTAAGACATCCTGTAAGCGCTCTTGAATATACTGGGTAAGCGCATCGATGTGAGACATCTCGAGGAGACCTGTTGATATCTCGAGTGACTCCGCGAGTTCAGCCAATTTCCCTCGGGAGTATGACTGAATGGATCGCTGTAAGCCTCGCCGTAGTCGAAGAATATTCGCCCAGCCGAGGATGGTTGTAGCAGGTGCTGAGAGCACATCGATATGTTTCATCGCGAGGAGTTGGGCAATACAGGATAACGACCGGGAATAGCGATAGTGATTAATGAAATATTGTGTGGGCTTCAAGAGTGCGAGGACGAGACGTTGAGAAAATTCAGATGAATATAAACGAATGATTGTATTTCCAGCTTGAACTGATAATCCATCTCCATTAAGACGAGAAGGCACAAAGATCGCAACATGGGAGCGGGAAGAGACGCCACTTGACTCGAAGATTGCCTGCATTCCTGGTGCCCATAATCGTGAAACTAGATCTCGTGGGAACGTGTACCATTTTATCGCTGCGAGGTTTTGGCTTGAGGTGCCAGAGGAATGGCAGAGGACAAGAGGATTTGATGGGTTATACACTTCGTCGTTCGAAACGTCTTGCCTTAAAGATATGGTTTGTAGAAGGTCGTTTTTGATACGATCCAAGACGTACTCGACTGACGGTAGTCCAGAAAGATGTAAGGTTAATGCTTCATACTCCCGAATATCTGTGATATCAAGCCATTGTCGCCAGTTGATGAGGGGGACTCGGGCATAGGCAGTATTAAACACTGATTGTAACTTAGGATCTGGATCATTACTCATCATGGAATATTTCACTCAAGCTCGCAGATACTGGATAATAGACCTAAGTGTCTCTTGACACCATATCAGATCGAGATAATATTTTAAGTGATTCGCTTCGCACCACAACTACGCGCGCGCGCGGTACAGGATCCAGGCTATCCCTCATTCTATGCGTCAGAACGTCCAGAACGGCGGACAGACTCTCTCCGCCACTGGTATCAATTTTGGTCAAAGTAGCTCTAGAAAGCTAGCATCCCCATTATCCCTTTTTGAAGCCCTTAAATCCCAGTTACCCGTATTTCTTTGGTAGAGGTGATATGGACGGTAACTTTCTTCCATCTTTCAGACATACATATTCCCGATAAACAGGGAGATTTATGGGAAACTATAGATTCATGCGTAAAACTCGAGAAACTGATCGAGTTAGCTGAAAAATTGGAGTTACACCCATCGTTCACAATGATTACAGGTGATATATCTCAGACAGGAACACGTCAAAGCTACAACCTCGCGAAACAATACATCAACCAAATCCAGGAGCTAGGAGGCGTTGTCCTTCCGACCATGGGAACAATGGACGACCGAAGACATTTCAGTAACATCTTACTCGGAAAACCTTCAACACTAGAAGACCCTATCTGCTATTACAGCCAGACAATCGAAGGTCTACACGTGATAGTCATGGACTCACATACACCAGGTTCACATACAGGAAGCTTCAGTGACGAACAACTCGACTGGTTGAAAACGGAACTGAAGACCCATCAAGAGAAGCCTGCAATAATCGCGTTCCACGAACCCATCTTCTTTTTCGGCAGGTTTGGCATGTTCAATAAAGCTGATGCTACAAGATTCAGGGATATAGTCTCAAAAGGTCATGTCCTTGCTGTGTTAAATGGACATCTACATTTTCCTTTCTACACGATGGTTGATGGAATATATTATATTCAAGCTGGTAGTCCCCTCTGGGAGAACGTCATTCATGATAGAGGGGGTCTGTCTTCGTATGATTCTTCTAGTTTCAACCTGTTGCGTTATAATGAAGAGCGTTTACTTGTTAGACCTATATCTTTCTCCGAAGGAACACAGCTGATAGAGAGAACTACATGAGACCCTAGAATGATAGTAATTAACTAGTTAAATCAGCATAATCTTTGTTCTTTGCTTTGAAGGCTTCAATCCCAGTTCAACCAATCTTGGTTCAAAGGTGATGTAAATTAGAATATGAGATCAGACTCTGATTTCTAGCGAGCAAGCTTGCGAGCTGCATACTGCTATAGGTGGCTGTAAAGACTATAAATGGTTCTTGATTAAATTATTATAGAGGGAGGCTTCCGTGAAAATTAACAGCGTATTCGATGTGATTGGACCCGTTATGGTAGGACCTTCCAGCTCACATACGGCTGGAGCCGTTAGAATTGGGTTGGTGGCGTACCAAATATTAGGTGAAACACCAACAGACGCGACAATCCTTCTTCATGGATCCTTTGCTGAAACCTATCAGGGACATGGAACGGATAGAGCAATCGTCGCAGGGTTACTGGGATTGAACACGGATGATGAACGCATCATTGAGGCATTCGAGCTTGCAGCGGAGCGCGGGATGCGGTTCAGGATCGATACAATCGATCTTGGTGAAGGTTACCATATGAATACTGCCAAACTACACGTTCTAGGAAAAAAAGAGAATGGTATCGAAGTCGTAGGTAGCTCCATTGGAGGGGGAAACGTGGTTATTGTTGAGATTAACGGCTTCAAAACCGATCTATCGGGCGACTACAATACCATTTTAATTTTCCATCAAGATAAACAAGGCGTTGCAGCGAAGGTGTTGACAGCCCTGAGCCGATTTGGCGTGAATGTGGCCTTCATGCGTCTCTCGAGAAAAGCGAAGGGCCGAGAAGCTTTCATGGCTATTGAAGTCGACTATACAGTCCCATCGGCGTTGCTCCAAGAAATTGCTGCGTTAACTGAGATTAATTACGTGAGACTAATGTCCGCCATTTCACCCGCTGGAGGGGCATAACAGAGAGCTTCTTAAGGAAAGAGATGTCATGATAGAATTTAGAACTATTCAAGATCTAGTTAACCTCGCTGATCAACGTAATGAATCAATCGGGCATGTTGTCTTACTTTGGGAGTCTGAATCATCAGAAAAATCAGTTGACATTCTTCAGCAGAAAATGAGAAGTTACTGGGACGTCATGAAACAATCCATGAAACAAGGACTCTCCCAGGACATACAATCTGTGACCGGACTAACAGGAGGCGACGCAAAACGCGTGAACACATCACAACCAACAATTATTAGCAACGTGTTAAAACAAGCGATTGCTCGGAGTCTTGCCGTAGCCGAAGTTAATGCTGCCATGAAGAAAATCGTGGCGGCTCCAACAGCAGGATCCAGCGGCATCATTCCCGCGGCAGTATACGTCACCTTGAAAAAGTTAAACCTCCCAGAAGAGAGAGCTATTGAAGCCTTATTCACAGCTTCAGGGATAGGCGTCGTCATCGCCAACCACGCCCCCATATCCGGAGCCGAAGGAGGCTGTCAAGCTGAGTGCGGTGTCGCTTCTGCGATGGCTGCAGCAGCAATCGTTGATATGGCAGGAGGTACACCGCGTCAAATCGGGGACGCAGTAGCATTATCCTTGAAAAACCTCTTGGGTTTAGTGTGTGATCCTGTTGCAGGGTTAGTTGAGGTCCCATGTATCAAACGAAACGTCATTGGTGTTGTTAACGCCATAGTCGCTGCCGAGCTCGCTCTCGCAGGGGTGAAAAGCGTGATCCCTGTTGATGAGGTGATTATGGCGTTGAACGATGTGAGTAAGCGAATGCCCCTTGAGTTAAAGGAAACAGCGTGTGGCGGCCTTGCAATCACGCCTACTGGACGAGCTTTAACAACAAAAGTCTATCAATCCTTACACAGTAACTAGCGACAAATCGAATGCGTTCGATACCAAGATGTAGTCATCTGTAGTTAGTTTGTTTGAAGTCTTCAATCCCAGAAGTAAGCTAGCTGTACCACAAAAGTAAAGTGGGATATCTCGATTCATTGTTATCGTAGTGATTTCTATGACATATTTTGAAACAGAAGGTAGAGGACATATCGATACGACACTTGGACTTGTGAAACGAGTTGCTGAAGAACAGGGTATTCATACACTTGTCATTGCTTCCACGTCAGGGTTTACCGCTGAGAAAGCTGTGGAAACCTTACACGATCTAGGCGCATCTTTCACATTTGTTGGCACGGTACGAAGTCGATTTTCAAGCGAAGTACTGAAGAAACTTGAAGATAAGGGCCATCATGTGTGCTTTAGCAGGGAAGTCCCCTGCGATTATCCAGACGCAGCCTCGCCCGCGTTGAGGAGGTTCTCGCAGGGCGTCAAAGTTGCCGTCCAAATCGCGATCATCGCTGCGGAGAAACAGCTGATTTCCACTGAGGACGACGTTATTGCTATTGGCAAGTGGGACACCGCGCTCATCATCAAACCCAGTGACAAATTCGCTGAACTGAAGGTCCGAGAGCTTATTTGTATGCCCAGATAACTGTCTATAATCCCAGCGAAACCAAAACACACTATTAGCAAGTCTCTAATGGTTGAGGTATTGCGCCATGGTTTTCTGATCGTGGAAGAGGGGTTTGAATATTCGAGTCTTCACGCGTTGAGTGAAGCCATAGGTTTTTTCAACTGTTTGTTTCACATTCAGTAATTTCGTTTTTTCGTGGGTATCTTGACTGATCAGGGCGATGGTTTTCGCGAGAGGTTTGTCGCCTGGTTGTCGGAGGATGCGACCGAACCGTTGGATCCATTTCCGTGGGTTGCTGGGGGGATCGATCCAGATTTCCAGATCGGCTGA
>JAOZHK010000196.1 GCA_026014905.1 Candidatus Bathyarchaeota archaeon | reverse complement strand
GCCAATATTGAGGCTTAATGACTTCTTTCTCTCCTCGGATTCCCTGTTTTGATAAGCCATTCATCCATTTATCTTCAATTGTTTCATCGACTGGAATTTGGTGAATTTCAAAGAACACTGTACCATGAGAGTCAGGTCTGTTAAGCGGAGCTGCATGACAGGTAATGATACGTTGTGTCAACCCCATATCTTCTGGCGGAATACCCCGTATTAGCGGTCGGTAAAAAGGGGCAAAGGTTAATATTGCAGCGAAACAGAGAGCATCGGTTTCTTCCATGATTATTCCTGGCTCTTCAAAGCTGATTTTATCGCCTTCATGATAGAAAGGACAGAACCCCTTCACACTTATACATTCGAGCACAATTCTACAACCAGTCATGGCTCTTCACTTCTTGGGTTACCATAGACTTTGAATAACACATATCCACAAGTGGAATACGGAGGTCCTACCATTGGACACTTGGAGTAATCAGGACCTAATGCTCGTTGCCAAGGATTGATCTGAGCATCGGTGGGACTTGGCTGAGCACGTTCAAACCAGGCGTGATAAGACAATAACGCTCCACCGAGAATCCGTGTGCATATTGCGTCCGTTTCTTCAAGATTAATCATCGAGACCTCTTCATTGGGATGTGGATCAATCACAATTTTATCTCCTAATGAGTAGATAGGACAACGTCCTGGAATCTCTACAACTTCTAAGATTACTCTATTCTTTGCCATATGCCTTCATCCTTTTTGAATCTATTAGTGATCACGTATTGCGCATATCTTATAATAACAAAGCTAGACGAGGTGGTTTCGATATATAACTTTCTCTTAACTCATGCCAATATAGGTGGATGGATTCAAGTGCGTCCAGATCTCAAGATGAACATGAAGAGTGCTTTGTTTTCCCATAGCTCATTGAGTTTGCAATTACTAAAGATTAATAGGCGGATCATTCTCATAATTTTCGCGAAAGAGGAGCTGAAGATTTTGAGTATAGAAGAGGAGGTAACTATTGGTTTTCTTGGGATTGGGAAGATGGGTGCAGGGATGGCGAAAAACGTGCTTAAGCAAGGATATCCTGTTGTCATCTGGAACCGCACAATAGCAAAATGTCGTGAACATATCGAAATGGGCGCAGTCGAGGCAACATCACCCAAAGAAGTCGCAACAAAAGCAGATATTATTATCTGTATGTTATCGACGCCGACCGTCACCACCGATGTCATTTTAGGATTAGATGAATGGCAGAATCAAGGCGTCATCGATGGCGTAAAACAAGGTTCGATAGTAATTGATATGAGTACGAATCTACCCCAAACCACAACCAGTCTTGCGACAAAATTAGCGTTATTAGACGTTGACTTCATTGATGCTCCCGTCATCGGCAGTGTGAACCCTGCTGATTTGGGTACATTAACCGTTCTTGCTGGTGGAACCAAAGAAGTTGTAGACCGGGTGGAACCGATTCTGCTGAGTATGAGTAAAAGAGTCTGGTATATTGGAGCCACAGGCATGGGTTGCACCATGAAATTAATGATGAACCTGCATCTCAATTTAATCACAGGCGCTTTCGCGGAGTGCTTAGTGTTTGGTGCGAAAGCTGGACTTGATCCCCGATTAATTGTTCAGATTTGGAATGCTACAATCTTTAAAACATATATTACGGAAACCAAGGGGCAGAAGACCTTAGACCGTGATTGGAGTCCTGCTTTTGCAGTTGAATTAGCAGCAAAGGATCTGAACTTAGCTGCAGCGATCGCGCAAGAAGTTGATGCTCCGATTCCCTTAGGCGGTCTAGTTAAACAGATGTTGGCCGCTACCATTGCTAACGGAAAAAAAGATTGGGATTTATGTGCACTGGTAACGACATATGAGCAGATGGCTAATCTAGAAATCAAACCAACGACAGATTAGCCTAAACTATGAGTGTAACATGAATATGTGAAGACGCAGCGTTAATAGAATTGCTGTTGATTTGAATCATCCTGAGCGAGCTTTTTTGCTACAGGTTTCCGTTGGATGATCATGGTTAGTTGTCCCTCATTAAAAGTGAATGCGGGGTGAAACCCACTCCGTTCTAAATCCTTCATTAATTGGAGTAATGCTTGTGGACTCGTTGAATAACAATGAGTATCAGGCAGTACCATCTTTATTGCTCCAACCGGGCATCAAGTATACGAAGTAACTCATGAATGCAATATAATAAAGGTGACAGAAAAAGGCATCAAGACCGATTATCCAGAAGTAACTGCTGAATACTGTGTATCATAATCGTTCTCTGAATACAGCGCAACGAATTAAATACAATAAGCACATAACTTGCTTAATAACGAGCTCTCGCACGTGGACTAAACGTTGAACTTACTGAATGATGAGGTGAAACAGATCCTCGTCTTTTTAAACCTCAATCGAAAAATAAGCAGCATACCTACTTCAATTTCAGAGATTACTCAAGTTGTCAAAGGACCGACAGCTCGGTATCGACGAGGTGGTAAAATTAAACAAGAAGCTATCGAACAAATACAGGAAGCTCTACAGGATCTCGAATCAACTAACCTTATCGAGCGAGTACACGATAAAAGATACAGGATTACTAGGAAAGGAATCACCATCGCTGAGCAGATTTTAAAGGCATTAAGGGAGACAGAGCAGCGTCCAACTGTTGAGGATGATCCCTTCTCCCGTCATTTCTGGCGACTTCTTGGTTTTTAGTCTGTGGGTTACGCCTATATATCCGATAACTGGGTACGTTAAAAGAACTGGGAATAAAAATAAGTAGCTGGCTGATTGGAAGGAACGCGATATCTCCAACGAGCTATTTATCTTGTGATTTAATCAAAAACTCGCGAATAGCTTCTCGGACAATTTCTGATATTGAAACATAGCGTCCCTGAGAAGCTTCAAGATATTTCTGAATATCTCTATACAGCCCTTCTGGAAGGGTGATAGCGCGATACTCTCGTCGAGACATGATGTTTACCCCCATCAATAACTATTATTATCATATGATTATACTTTTTTATAGTAACATATAAAAAAGTATTGTTATAAGTATATACTATTTTTTAAACGTTTATTCCACTATTTTTTATAAACAGTGGATATTAAACAATGACCTAGTGAAAAACGCGCTCTTCGGCACATGGTCATGCAAATTAGCTCTGTAGTTTATCATGTGATGACAAATAACAGAACGTGTATTAGAACCACATTGACAGCGATGAGGCTTAGAGTGATTTCCTTCATTGAATATTGCTGAATTAGTTCAGACATTTTTGACATAGCGGCAATGAGTAATAATTTTGGGCATAAAATCTTTACGCGCGCGCGTAACCGGAAGCAGTGTCTATTTCTCTTATCTAGAGGCCTTATTTAGATAAAGAATATGAGCTGGCATTCCTCCTCCGAGGATAAATGAAATGGTAAGATGGAAAACTTACTTAATATGTGAAATGCCATGCATTAGTTCATTTCTTTATCTACATCAATACCTATTTCCGTTCCAATTTTCTGAAAGTCTTTCCAGAAGGGTTCATCAACAAAGATGCCTTCGTTCAATCGCATTTCTCGGACACGCCATTCACGCTCAAAAGGCATTAACACTTCTCTTCCAGGTAATGGTGGACATGATTTAATATACTGAATCAATGCATCGGTACGTTCCTTATATGTTTGGATTGGCATAAATCCCTCCGGGTCGAGAGCCATGAAGGTGTGACCCCACGGATAGGGTTTATCTTCTTGCTCTAAGCCCACACCGGGCGGAAACATGGGGAGTGCAGCGACGATAACACTTAATCCGTATCCTTTATAGGTACCAAAGGGAACCATCATCCCACCAGTGAGATAATCCATAGGATTGGTTGTAGGATTCCCTTCTTTATCGAGGATCCAACCTTCAGGAACTTTTTGACCTCTCGCAGCCATTACAGCAATATGGCCATATGCAACCATACTCGTTGCAATGTCGAGAACAATGGGGTTTTCTTTATCTGCTGGAATACTGATTGAGATTGGATTGGTTCCAAATCGACCTTCGCGCCCATTAAAAGGTGTGATATTTCCTCCCATCGTATTTGTTCTACATGTTACAATACCAATCATATCATTACGAGCGGCCATCAAGGAGTAGTAATAGAGTGCTCCAATGTGCTCACTAACCGTTGATACCCAGCCCATGTGATAAGTTCGGGCTTTCTCGATCGCGGTCTCCATTGCACGTTTTGCCACTACATGGCCAAATTGTGGACCGCCATCCCAAAAAGCTGTTGTAAGAGAATCTTTTAGGATGACAGTTTTTCCGTCAGGTTGAATTCGTCCTTTCTTCAGAGTTCGAATATATCCTGGCAAGGCTCTAACACCATGAGAATCTATACCCATCAGACTGGTATCAACTAATATTTCAGTAACCGTTTTAGCTTGCTCGTTAGAAGCTCCTGCTGCCAGAAACATTGTTACTCCGAGTTTTCTTAATTTCTCTTCTGAAAAGGTTGGCATAACCCATCAATCGCATATTTTATGGAGATAGTATATTAAATTTATGCCTATACGCTCGTGCACGGAAACTCGACAGTTCGTCTCAATAAATACGGTCGATGATCCAACGAGTTCGACGCCATGCGCGAACGCAGGAACGGATGCCTTGCTCCATACCGAACAATATGCCAACTCTACCAATCACGAGATGAAGTCAATTGATGAGGCGGCACTCTGCGAGCACTAAAATCAAGGCTGGGAATTCATCAAGGAACTCGCCAGTGGATGAATCGTTGAAAAAAAAGGGCGCCAGTTAATGAAAAACGCACGTTGTTATCGAGCGGCCAGTTGCTGTACTTGTACGAGGCCTTCAAGTGAGCGGAGATGGTACGCTAAGGCACTGCTTCCTTTCTCGGTAATGGAATACCGCTTTGATTTCTCAATTGCTTCCTCGAGAATAAATCCTCCATCGATCAATGTCTCAAAGACATCGTGTAGCGAGGTCCATGAGAGATTCGTTTTATACATGATCCGGGTCGGTTTACTCACACCCCGTTCAATGACGGCGAGCACATCAAAGAAGATTTCCAGTCTAGATCGACGAACCATACCCCTAATCCATATTTTTGAGTATATAACGCTTATGAATTAACTCGTTTCAGCATGCAAGGGCGTTTAACGCGTAATTTAATACATCAAACAGAGAAAAACTGAAATTTTATATATAGTGTCACCGATTTCCAACAAACACTATTCTTATTCCTAAATTACTATGCCACATACACCTCAAGAACTCAACACCTTCGAACAGATCACATTCAAGAATATGGTCACGTCCTATCGCGAGGAACTACAGCGTATGCGCGCGCGTACGAAGAAGATACGAGAAGGCTGGCGCTGAGAAATAAGACATGGTTATTATCAATGGATCTACGTGATATTGGATGAGCTCAACCCTATGCAAAATTGGATTCCATAAATGGAGCCGAAAACGCTTTTCCTATCTCAGTGGCTCCAATGTGCGTGACGTTGAACAGTATTGCCAACGCTGTGGTAAACGGAAACACTGGGTCGAAACGGAATGATTCACTAATTAATGATGAGTTCACCACTGGTGCATAGCGCTTAATAATCTTCCAAGCGTAAGGGAAAGGTACCTTGAGTGAAAATGATCGTCGGCGACAGCTTCCGATACGGACCCTCCATGACTTTTTATTAGAGATCAATAACGAGTGGAGTCGCTTTCGACGAGGCAGTCTACTCACGATGATTATTACGATTCTGCTGTTTTTTCTCTTTATTCCGCGCTACTTCGTGCAGACGCTGATTAGTCGCGACCGGTTTGACACGGTCATCGCCGTCGGCATCATCATCGCCTTGTTTTACAGCGTGTATCTAGCGTTTCGTCAGTACCGTTTTTATCAGCGCTGGGAACGCCGCATCGCCCTTCTGCTCCATCTCGAGGAAGGACTTCTCGATCAGTGACCTCGTTTCTACGTGCTTCACCCCGATCCAGATTCTTGAGAGGGATGTCGTTTCCGAATCCATGGTGTACACCAGTGGTGAATATGAGAGGTGCGTAACCGCTATGAAGGGCAACACCACAAGAGAGTATCGATAAACCCATGGAACGAAAAACAAAACTCACACTCTTCTCGGTTGCGATGCTCGCTGCCCTCAGCTGGAGCCTTCTCGCGGTGGTTCCTCTAGCTGCGGCTGACGAACAGGAACTCGATATACCAACTTGTGACGGCCAAAAGGTCACGTTGGAGCTCAATCGCGACGGACTTGCTTATCGGATTCGACGACGGGACACGATCCTGCGACGCTTTATCACTGACGGATCCCTTGCACCCCTCATTGGCGAGATTGTTGGAATGTCCCAGCATATTCTCGTGATCAAGGTCGACGATCAAGTGTTAAATATTCTCATGCCAGGGCAATGGGTCGTCAACGGCGATATCCTATCATACCCTGATCTGATGGGCACACAACTCATCGTCGGGGAATTAATCTCGATGAGCACACTGAAACTCACCTTGGAGAAAGACACCCACGCCATCACCGCGTATCTGGCCTACGCCTTCGAAACCAATGGACTCACCGCTTCCGCGCTGCTACCGTTCAACGTCGAAGTGTACGCAACCGACTAATCTCCCCCTTCTCACTTTTTTTGTAAAATACTTATTCTGAGGCTTGATACCTTTTAAAAAGGAAAAAGAAGGTAGTTATGAATCGTCAACTTAAGACTTGCTGGGACCCAGGTGTACGCGCGCGTCGAATTTTGGGATAGTCCACGAACCTATACTGTCGTTGAAGATACTGATGTGCGCGCGTAGTGGATACGCGCGCGTGAAAGTGTTCTGTGGATAGAAGGTTTGATCTCCGCGATGATATTCAACGGATATTAGTTTCCAGACGCTAATGAATTTCTGAGACATAATCGAATTCACTCATATTATTGATTCTCATTTCTGGGATTGAAGGACTTCAAGCAGAGTGGAAAAAAGGAGCAGGGAATTTAGGTATTACTTTGTAGTAGCGGAAACCAAGCTTCGACCTGCTTCTTGTAACATGAGGAGTTTATGGTCTTTGGAAAATCGGGTTACTGAAACTAGGTCAAAGATCTCGAATCCGAGTCGACGGAGGTAGTCTTCTAGATTATAGAGCGCGCGGGCAGCACCTCGACCACTTCCCCCTGCGGAGGTGATGCCGATAACGGGTGTATCGTTATATGTAGTGAAGCCGTTGAACGTTTCACACCGTCGCACGCGATCTAAAAAGCGCTTCGCGGATTCACTCAGGTCATGCCAATACACAGGCGTAGCAAAGACCACCGTATCGGCGTTAGCCAGTTTCGTACAGAGCGCCTCAAAATCATCCTCAAGGATACAGGTGCCCTTCGTGCGGCATTCCCCCCATCCCTCATTACAGGCACGACAGGATTGAATATTGAGTTGATTCAAGTGCACGAGTTCCGTTTCATCTCCTTCAGCCTCAACCCCTGTCAAGACCGCTTGAGCAAGACGTGCTGTCAACCCGTTCATGTTTGGGCTAGATTGAATAGCTATACAGGTCATAGTCATCACTTCATGAGCAAATGTGAATCACTCGAAACCATAATAACGTTTCCAGACCAACAAGTGCATCAACGATCAATGTTACCCCTACGCTCGCGTGAAGTTGTTGAAATTTTGTTTTCACATGACAATGTGGGTTTAACCCTATTCTTTAGGTTTAAAGAAGGCTCTAAAGAGGAGACCGTTCACGGCTAGTAACGATGCGCCCGTGAGAAAGGGCATCGTGAAACTGATGGTTTCAAACATGTATCCCGCTAGGGTTGGTGCGATTGTTCGGAAGCTCATCCGAACGAAGTTGCTGACGCCAATGGCGGTCGCTGTTTCGCGTGGATCCACGAGCGCGACAGCGAAGGTCTGTCTTATGGGCATGGTGAACATCATCACGATTCGAAACGAAATCAGTATGACGATGGCGACGAGCGGCGATGTGACGAGAGAAAATAGGACCGCGAGACTCGCGGTGACGAGGCGGGAGACGACGAGCGCGTGGACCTCTCCAAATCGGTTTACTACAGGGGGGACGAAAACATAGCTAAAGACGGAGAGGAGTCGCGCTACAGCGTATATGGGTCCCAGAACCTCACTGCCGAGACTGAATTGCAGGTAAAAGTAGAGCGACATGAGGGAATCGATGAAACTCCAGCCTACACCACTCGTTGACCGAACAAGGGAAAATCGAGCAATAACTCCCCATGAATGAGCCTTCAACGTTGTTCGCGTTTCCTCTTTGTCAATTCTCGTTGATTTCACGTCCTGTAACGGTATGATAAGTAGAATGGACGCTGCTCCGCCAGCTGCTCCAATCCAGAAGAGCAGTGAGTGAGCCGTGATAACATCGAGTGCGAGCGCACTCTGAAAGGATGCGGGTAATACAGCCAGCAGTGTGCCAATCGTCGCCGCTAACCCGTTGGAGACGGCGAGTGTGCTGAAGAGTGATGAACGATTCTCGACATTCGTTTTGTCTGCAATATATCCCGATACGACGGGTTGACCTGCCCCGGCGCCTTCGCCCATAGCTCCAACACCTTGTGCTAAGGCCAGCATCCAAAAGTCTGAACTGACGGCGAAGATCACCATCCGTAATGTTGCGAAGATGCCACCGATAATCAGAAACGGTTTACGGCCCAATCGATCGGATAGCATCCCGAAGGTTATGTGATGTACCGCACTCACAAAGGTGGCCAGTGAGAGAAGAATACCGATCTCGACCGGACTGAGACCAAGTAGAGCAAAATAGATGGCTCGCACCACGCCAAGGAAGCCCATGGAGATTCGCCGTAAGGACATCGAGTAGAGCAGTAGTCTTAAGTCCTTGTCGAACACATCGGGAAGTCTATACCAAGACCGTAGCTTCATCGTTAACATTTATCCCATAATCGGTTGAACCATCGAAAAATTTTCGCGCATGCGTTGGATGGAGAAGTGGGAGGTGCTGGGATCTTGCTAGGTGGCACGCTGGTCAAACCGCTGCATGATAGAAGCCCACGTCACGCTCCTTGACCATATGTGCAGTATTCTTCCGATATTCCTTGAAGTGTTTTGTCGACGTATGGTATTGTATTGCTTCGTCATCCATATATTGTTCAAAGATAAAGAACTTGGAGGGGTTATCGATCATACGATGAAGTACATACGTGATTACCCCCGGATCCTTGCGGACGTTCGCGGCGAGGGCCTGAAATGCTTGTTGATACGCATCACTTTGATCGTCAAGGGTGGTTATCATTGCGGCAATAACTATCATTATTAATGGACTCCTGTACCAATGAGAAATACAAGTATTGAACACGTTATATTAAAACATACGCTAGTACCGACTCATGGCCAGCGTACAACGTTAGTAGCTAGCGGCGGCGCATAATGATTATTAACCAGTTGATGTCATCACTCTGTATGCCAAACAAAGTTCATTGCGCCCACATCCTCGTGAAGACCGCGAAAGAGGCTCAGCGCGTCGTAGAACGGTTGAATAAACGAGAAAAGTTCGCAACTATTGCGAAAGACGTTTCACGCTGCCCCTCTAAAAAACGTGGTGGTGACCTGGGAACCTTTGGTCGAGGACAGATGGTGAAAGAATTCGAGAAAGTTGCCTTTGCCCTTCAGAAAGGACAAATTTCACCCATTACCAAAACGCAGTTTGGATACCACATCATCAAGCGGCTGGAATAACCACACCCTCACCACCTTCTTGTTTTAAAAATAAAAACGTGCAGTGATCACATCAAGGAACTGTTTAGCTGACCCGCCACTCCGTTGTGTAAAGCATTGAAAAAACCGAGTTCTGATCAGCTGCAATCCTTGATCTATCTCGCTGCGGGTTACTTTTCCATCAATTTTGCATTGGCCATCAATTCCTCAATTAGTAAAAATTTTTTTGTTAACGAATTACATTTCGATGCATTTCAGATTGGGACGTTAGAATCAATCCGAGAAATACCGGGCTTACTCTCGGCGTTTATCATGGGGTCGATACTGCAGTTTCCTCCGTCCTTGTTAGCCGGTGTGTTCTTACTCATTTTCAGCGTGGGCATTGGAGGAGTCTCAACCGTAAACAGCTGGATTCACGTTGTCCCCTGGTTGCTCATCTGGAGTATTGGCTTCCACTCGTGGGTTCCGCTGTCGTCCTCCTTAACTCTCAGTTTGTCAGAAACGGCGCAAGAAGGAAAGCGACTGGGTCAGGTGAACAGTGTTGCCTCCATCGCAGCCATCATTGCCATGGCGGCTGTGACGATTTTTTCCAGCATCGTCGAGATGCCGTACCGATTATTTTTTGTTATCGCTGGCTCGATTGCGCTCATCGGCGGGCTGATTGTCGTTAAAATTCCGTCGACTAAACACGTTTTTAATAGAACGCGGATTGTGTTCAGAAGACAATACGGTGTTTTTTATATTCTGAGTTTCTTTGAGGGCGCTCGACGCCAAATGTTCGTGACCTTCGCGCCCTTTGCTCTGGTTTCGATTTATGGTTTAGACGTCACGACGATGGCGCTTGTTATGGTGATTAGCCGAGTCTTAACCTTTCTCTCCTCGCCCTATTTAGGGAAACTCACAGATCGGTTTGGGTCAAAGACCATGTTAACCGTCAGTTACGTATTAATGATCGTCAATTTCTTAGGGTATGCGCTTCTCCACGACGTGTTCGTGCTCCTCGCACTGTACGTGCTCAACACGATTCTCATGATTATCTCCCGTATCTCTCGCACCACGTACATTCACGAACTTGCTCCTAGAGCGGATTTGACCCCGTCTCTCGCGATGGGACAAACAACAGAGCATATAGCTGCGGTCATTATGCCGTTTACTGGAGGCATCATTTGGGGCATCTTTGGGTACGAAGTGACATTTTTCATCGGTGTCGCCTGCGCGACATGCTTACTTGTCACGGCACAAAAAATCTATAGAAAGCCCCCCCGCTAGTGGTTGACACGCGCATACGTCTCTATGGAGTAATGGTTCATATCTATAATGAATAAGTCATTACAAGGCAAGGGAAATACTCTAGGCTACAATGGAAAACGAACACACACGAAAGGTCATCTACAATCCAAAAAACGACAAATATTACTCCTTACGATTACGATCAAGCCCTAAAGGAAAAAAAGGTACAATCATAGGTGAATGGAAGCCTGAACGAGTTATCATTCTGGGACGAGCCATTCAGCGGACGCGATTGACGATCCAGATCATGGCGATGATTGGCGCAGCAATCATTCTCACGATCGCCGTTTTACCTCTGTTCGTGAGTAGCTTGTTGTTTCCTCAGAACGCCATGAGTCTACTCACAGGGTTTGGTTCAGGCATGGTCGTGATTATCATCCCACTCATTATCTCAGAAATCAAGAATGCCCCCCGTGATTACGACACTACTTAGCTAGCGTCCACGTGTGCCCGTACTGTCAGCAAGTTAACCGTAAACAGATCTCCGCGGACAGAGATACTAACTGTTCGCGGATCTCCCAGCGGTCATCCCATGCGCGGCTATCCCAATACTCACCACCCAAGTAATCACCACTATAGAGAATTTACCCGATCCTGACTTGCCGAAACTGGGCTACCGCGAACAGGGCTGCAGCTTCCATTTCGACGGTTAAACATCCTTCTGAACGGCGCAGCTGAACTTTCTCGTGAGTTTCCCGAAAGAAGGCATCGGTCGTCCACGTTTTCGTCAGGCGGTATGCGATCTGGTGTTCTTTGAAAGTGGATTCGATAGCTGCGACCACCTCTGGTGTGGCTGCAACTTCCCGACTTGGCGGGAGATAATGGTACGAAGTCCCTTCATCCCGAATCGCACTCGTCGGAACCAGCAGATACCCAACCGCAAGATTGTCTCCCAAGACCCCCGCACCACCACACACAACAAAGGTATCACAACCCAACGCGATCACTTCTTCAAGAAGGCCCGCGGCTAAGGGTGCTCCGACACCAGGATGAAACAATGTAACAGGCTGATGCTTATGATGAAAAACGTACACCGGATGCCGCCCCATTTCGGAATTCAGCGCAGTGAGTTCTGTGAGACGATTTTGCTCGCGCAGATGGTCGATAACATCTTGAAAGAACCAAATCACACACCGTTTCGGAATCTCAGGAATCGGCTCAATCACGTTACGCGGTTCAATCAGCGCTTCTGAGTGATCATCAAACTCTAAAATCGGATATTCTTTTTCAATCATCGGTACCCATTCGCTACTGGTGCTATTTCGTTTTATGCAGTCCACCGAGACCCCAGTTACTCCTTGGAGTTTCATGAATGATCACAAT
Organism: Candidatus Bathyarchaeota archaeon; assembly: GCA_026014905.1. Next base: position 12,240 of record JAOZHK010000196.1, on the reverse strand, counting down.
CACATGGTCTTTCTGGACATCAACAACGCTAAACGCTTCGCTGATAGCGTCTATGAGTTGGGCTTTCTGTTTGTCTGTTCGTCCTTCCCATAACTCGATTTGAACAACAGGCATACGACATCACACTTTCTAAAGACGTATGACAGCAAAATATGCTTTTCGACACCTATGATGGTTCGTGTGTGTAGAGGGTTGCTCGGCCTCGCTTCCCGATATCCTTGATGACCCCCAGCTTTCGTAACGTGTACGCCATCTTCCTAGCGATGTTAAGCTGAAGTTTTGACGCTTCAGCGAGATGGTTCGTTGTGAACGGGTTTGGAAGGTTGTCAGGTAATAACCGAAGAAAATCCGTAGGTCTCTGGTATACCTGGCTCTCGCGGATAGTTACGAGTCGCTTATCCTGGACACTCCAATATTTTCTCCTCCAGCTCCCGTTGCCATCATCGATGAGTACTTCCTCAGCATCGATCAGCAGGACCTCTAAGGAGAGATTGGGTGATATCCAGATAGTGGGCATATAGACGAGTTGTCGAAATATGTCTTCTACCCTACCTTTTCGAGGTGATTTGCGCTGTGATACTGGTTCTCCTCGTGCATTTAATCGAAGGATCCGCTTATTGACCACGACAGGATGCACGATGCGGACAATGTGATTGCGAAGGAGATCGCGGACCTTCCCTTTGATTGATGAAAAATTCCCCGTCTGCACCTCGATGAGGCGCTCGCCCCGCACGATGTCAATCAGATAGCCATCCACCCACGCCTCAAGCTGATCTCGTGGCTTCGCATACCACTGCTTGATTGATTCATGAAGAGAGGTCCGACCCATAGCGATGTATCATCCGTCATTTGACATAATGTTGGAGAACTATCATCGTTCTGTCGGTGATAAAGATATTGCAGGCGTATATGCACACTCGTTAACTTCGAAAACGCGCGTGCTACTGTCAGTACATAACCGCTTCTCTTCTGTTTTAGCTAGCGAGTGAATACACGTAAGAAAGAAATAATGTATTTACATTATATTACGCGTTGGAGGAAAGTAGTGTGAGAGTGCTTATTACGGCGCCAGGATTTGACCAAGTCGCTGATATTTTCAGGGACGTTGCCGACGTAGAATTAGTGTTTGACAAGATGGGCCGATCATATACTGAAGAGGAACTTGTACGCGAAGCGGCAAGGTACGATGCAGTCATTGTCTGGATCGATCCCATGAGGGCAGCAGCGATTGAAGCTGCACAGACACGTCTCAAAGTTATTGGTGTTCCCAGAGCGGGATATGATAATGTTGATGTTGACGCTGCCACACGTTGTAACATACCCGTCGTTTATGCAGCAGGAGTCAACGCTGTGGCCGTCGCCGATTTTACCATGGGGCTTCTCCTCGCAGCCAATCGAGGGATTGCCCAAGTCAATCTGCTTTTGAAAACGGGGAAATGGACGACACGGTGGGCAATGGGCGCGGGTTCAAACCTTGAGGGGAAAACATTAGGCATTCTTGGATTAGGAAATGTAGGCTGCCGCGTAGCGATCCGTGCACAAGCTTTTGGCATGGACATCATTGCATATGACCCGTATCTCACTGAGGACACGATGACCACGCTAGGTTTCTTTCCAAGGGAATTGTCAGTCAAGCTGGTTGACTTTCAAACACTCTTAACGATGGCGGATTTCATCACGATTCATACACCCATCACGAAACGAACCCGCAAGATGATTGGAGAGACAGAGCTTTCGCTGATGAAAAAGACAGCGTACATCATTAACACCGCTCGAGGCGGCATCATCGACGAGAACGCATTACAGAACGCGATAACAACGGGTCGAATCGCCGGCGCGGCGCTCGATGTGTTTGAAACCGAGCCATTACAATCAAAACATCCCCTCCTTGACCTTGACAATGTGATCGTTACGCCACACATTGCTTGGTGTACACACGAATCCTTACATCGCGTCAACACTATTGTGGCTCGTGAGGTGAAGAACATCCTTCAAGGCCAACTACCTAATCGCCGATACGTGGCAAATCCAGAAGTAATCAAATAGCTACCTTTTTCCTCTTCTTGTTTGAAGTCTTCAATCCCAGTTTAGATAAACTCATGGTTTAGCGAACGCGTCGTTAACCACTTTGAGTGAATAGATTGTTCAGTACAAACAAACTCGGGAGCAGATGCACATCAACGTCTTCTCCAGATGGCACCATCGTTGTTCCGGGTGGTGTTATGATAAATGCGTTGGAACGGACTAAGGCATGATATGAGGATGATGCTCTAATGTAGGGCTCCGCGAGATATCCTTCAGAGGTTCTCTTCAGGTGAACGAAAGTGACTTGTTCAAAAGGTAGGAAGCTGGTAAACGTGATTTGTTGAGTAAGCGTCGCGTTCACAACTAACTGGGTATCCGATGCAGTGAGGCCACTCATGACGGATAGTAACGGTAGCGCCAAGGTGTAGAAGCCAACAACTGTTGAGTGGCATAATCCTGGGAGTACAACGATCGGTTTATCTTGGACCATTGCGAAGCCAGATACTCGCCCGGGTTTTCGCTTTAATCCATGGACGATGATGCCAGGGTTCCCTACTGAATTAATGGTTGCTGCTGTGATATCTTTCTCACCCATAGAACTCCCACCAATTAGGAGCACAATGTCCGCGATCGCTATTCCTTCGATAATTTTTTTCTTGAGTTGATCCATATTATCAGGTGTGATGCCTAAATACACGGGGTGCCCTCCAGACTCCTGTATCATGGCGGAAACTGAATAACGAAGACTGTTCACGACTTTTCCGGGCTCGCTTGAATGAACAACGTCGGTGAGTTCGTCTCCTACACAGATAATTGCTACCACAGGCGTCTTGACAACGGTGATTTGCTCGACTCTAAGAGTAGCTAATATGCTGAGATCTTGCGCACGAAGTTTGTGTCTTTCTCGGAACAGTGTTACTCCCTGTTTAATGTCAGAGCCACAACGAATCACATGTTCATGAGGAGGGACAGTTGATCGCACCTCGATCTGAGTTCTCTGGGTCCTCTTGGTGGCTTCCACTGCCACAATAGTATTCGCTCCTTTCGGGAGAAACGAACCTGTTGTAACGTACACCGCCTCGCCCTTGCGTACTTCGTACTCAGGGGTTTGTCCAGGATAGAGCTTGCCAATGACCGTCAAATGAAGTGGATTCTGAACTGAGGCTTCTTTCGTGTCCTCGGCTCTAATTGCATAACCATCAAAATGCGACATGTCGTGAGGAGGCAGGTTGACCTCAGCAACGATGTCCTCAGCTACAATACGACCATACGCGTTACTAACCAAAATCCTCTCCGAACCTAACCGCCGAAAAGGCATCGCTTTCGTTATTGCATCGATGGCTTCCTGGGGAGTCAGATACGTAAACGTTCTTCCCATTTCGTAGATCACGAGCAACTAATGCTCATAAGCATCCTAAAACCTTTATGAGAAAAGAACCAACTTGATCGGGCTATAAACACGCGCGTTACATTCCAGAGCCCCGAACACAGTATATTTTTATTCGAGTAGTCTTTGATTTTCAGTGTGGGGCTGTCGGCTAGAGAGGTTTATAGGGATATTAACCTTCAAGTACTCCTCGGCTAGTTTGGTTTAGGCTTCGAGACTCGGGTTCTCGTGACCCTGGTTCAAATCCGGGCAGCCCCACCACAATTATTTTTACACGTGAGTTTGTTGAATAGTAAGTTTATCGTATCAAATCTTTTACTAGGTACTACGGGAACCTCACACTCGCAATCTTTTTCGACGAAATAATCGGAAAGCACAAATTGAGCTAACTAAGATTATTGTAAGAAAATACAACCACATTCCACGACTTGTGAGATACAATAATATTGTGGATAAACATAAACAAAAAATCATTAGGGACAGTTTTTGCATATTGTTCAAGGTATTTTGTATATTAGCAGATAGATTATAGAGCAGAAAGAAGCCTAAGTCGAGAAGTATGATAAGTAGTTGGGATAAAGATCAGGAATGCATGTTCTACCTGTTTGGCTATGATAAATCATCTCTTGATACCCCTCAATTTCATCTCTGTGAGAGAGAAAAGATTATGAATACTGTAATTGTGTCGCTCCCGTTATCGATGTTCATAAATGCATGTAAGTATCAGCTTTTTTTGAATAACGATTTTATACTTATAATAAATTTACAATCATGTGTTGTGACACATGGAAATTGCTGAAGCCGTTCAAATTTGTAGGTTGCAAGAGTTCTGGAACCAGGTAATTACCGAATATACAACATCACGCCCTTCACCACGACGTCAACAGGAACTCTGGGTAATTCTGCGAAGTAAACTTATGGTCGAGTTACGAAATTTAGGAGAGCCCATTCCGAAGATTCTAATACGATTTCAACACCTAACCAAAGACCTCCCCCACCTCAAACGGAAAAAATTTTCGTTGAGTATAACTGTGAAGGCGCGCGCGCATTTACAAGGTACAGCTGAGAAGAAGCTGGAGGCTCTTACAATCATTTATAATTCTTTTACAAAGATATCTGAAGGGACTTGATAAATAGATTGGTGGTCGCGCGCGTTGTATCACCTTAAGTTTGAAACTTTGGAAGGGGGAAGAAAAGGGTTAAACCAATATGGTTTTCGCTACATCTGAAACCGAAGAGATACCTGTAAGTTTCATCGCTCGTTCAAGTTCACGTGTTAAGATCTCAAAGACACGTGTTATACCTGATTCTCCTCCAGCAGTATAACCCCAAATTGCAGGCCGGCCAATGAGGACTGCTTGTGCTCCTGAAGCCAGAGCTTTTAATACATCGGTACCATGTCGAATGCCTCCATCCATCAATATATCCACTTTTCCCCCAACCGCTTCAACAATATCAGCTAGAATATCAATTGGAGATTGTGTGGAATCTAAAGCGTGGCCAGAATGATTGGAGACAATAATCGCGTTTGCACCAGCTGTAACGCAGTGTTCAGCGTCTTCAACACACATAACTCCTTTCACGATGAATGGTAAAGTCGTAAAGTCACGAATCGCAGATAATTCTTCAACCGATTTGAGACTCCAATTTGGGGGTGCTCTCAAAGCCGGTCCAGATTGTAATCCAGCTCCCGAGTCAATATCCATTCCGACCGCTAAGCAGCCTGCTTCCTCCGCAGTGGCATAACAATCTTTGACCTCATCAAGATTTTGTAGGGGTTTCACGATCCAGCCTACTCGTTGTGTGGCAGTGCTTGAGAAAGATTGTATGAGTTTCTTGGGTTGGGCGTATCCTATTAAGCATAGAGTATCTATATCGCAACAACTTTTTACAGCGGCGTTATAATCGAGGGAAGCCCCTGCTATAGGAGCTACTAATATTGGTGTCGAAATCCTCGCCCCTAAGATTGTAGTTGACGTATCTACATCATTGATACCGTGGAGAAGTCGAGTTCGAAGTCGAAGCTCATCAAGAGCATTTCGATTTCGTCGATAGCTAGCGCCTGTTAAGGAGCCGGCACCTGTGCCATAAAAGAAATTCGCCCGGTCGTCCCCAAATTTCTCGGTTAAAATAGAATAAGCGGTTTCCCGGATCTCTTCAATTGAAGCAAATGTCTTTTTTGCTCTTTCTTGAGGCATGTTCTTCATCCTCTGATGCATTCAAGGACAGTATCCTCGCGTATTTAAGTCTTCTAAATGTATGTGGAATCCATTCTCTGAGGATTCTATCAGCTATCGAACTATTTTTCGTGTTAATAGTATAGGGTATTTTAATTTAAAACGTCAATAAACGATGTTTTATTGAACGATATTAACATTTTAAGTTAAATCGGTATTCGTCTGCTGCATTTTAGGTGATATCGTTTTTGACAGCGATAAATTTGAAGAAATCCAGTTTGGCATATTTTAGTGCTTAATTACCAACTTTTTTCTAACATGCGCTCGAGAGCCCGTCGAGCACGGCGACTGATCTCATCAGGTACCGTTACTTCATACCGCTCAAGTTCTAACGAAGCCAGAGTTAATTTCAGCGTGTTTTTCTTCATTTGGATGCAGACTCCTCCAGGCGGAGCTTGATAAAACGTTTTTTCGGGGTATTCAAGTTTCATTCGTTCAATTAAGCCGATTTCTGTTCCGATTATGAATTGGGTGGCATTACTTTTCTGGATGTAATGTAGCATGCCACTTGTGCTGGAGACCCCGTCTGCCTCCTTAATCACTGCTGCCCCACATTCTGGATGAACTACGACCTCAGCGTCTGGGTGAAGTTTTTTCGCTTGCTTGAGGGCTTCACTTGAAAAATTATGATGGACGTAACAATGTCCGTGCCAAGGAATAATCGTTTTATGAGTGTGTTGAGCAACATATTGGGCGAGATTATAATCGGGGACGAAAATGATCTCATTCTGCTCCATCGAGTTCACTACTTTCACGGCATTAGAGCTTGTACAGCAGACATCGGATTCCGCTTTAACAGCTGCAGTGGTATTAATGTAACTGACGACTGCTGCGTTGGGATACTCTTTCTTCATTACTCGGATATCTTCGGGGGTCGCTGTAGCCGCCATTGGGCATCGGGCTTTTACAGGTATTAGAACTTGTTTATTAGGATTTAAAATATAAGCAGACTCAGCCATGAAGTAGACACCACAGAATACGATGAGGTCAGCATCAGTTTTAGCGGCTTCACGACTAAGCTCCAAGGAATCCCCTATGAAGTCAGCGACTTTGTAGATTTCTGGGCGTTGATAGTTATGAACAAGGAGAATTGCGTTTTTCTGTATCTTTAAGCGCTGAATTCTCTCAACGATCTCTGATTCTTCCATTTTTTCCAACAATTCGTTAAGTACCATATATTTGTATCTCTTACTGATATCGATACCAAATTACGCCGTAGGTACAACATTACATACGTGTTATATATTGATTGTCTAAAATATCTCAAACAACACCCAGACATCCGCGCGCGCGTAAAAGTATTCAAGCAGGGATACCGTAGCGGACCTCGCTTACTTTCACACACAATGGCGACGAGAAGCCAATACAAAGGGTTGGGTATACGACGAGCAGCGTCTGAAGGCCGAGAGTAAACAAGATGGTGCGTGGAAAGGGTTGTCACGACGCGAACGTACAGGAAAATTTTGGGCATTAGCAAAACAAGATCCACGCTGGCATAATCTAAATAGCATTAATAACTGTGTAATTCTAAAAGCGAATGGAAACGGAATCTACTGTGGGGCTCATTTAGACATCGGTTGTTTCACCCGAAATCCAAATGATTGGTTTGGTGAAGGCGATGACATGATCTTCATCGACGGTGTACAATGGCCACCTTCGCTTCATGGAACCGGCACAGAGGACTGGGATCATTGCGCATATTGTCCCACTCAAGAATATCATGCGCCATACCATGGAGTCGTTCTATACAGTGGCACTCCAGAATGGCCTTGGAAAGGTAAAAATTCTGTTTACCGGTACCACATTGAAGATCCGATCCGATTTCAAACGCGCGCGCGTAACCATTGAGCATGGACATGGAAATAAACTTAGTAACGATTATTCGAGCACCGCATACTACTACTTCTCACAACCGCAACAAGGAGGGGCCTCATTACCTTCCGTTCAGGATCGGCTACCGCGTCCTACTGAAGTGGAATGGTAACATCATCACATGGCTGCACTTCTCACACGAACTAAAGTCCAAGCGCTCGTAAGCCTTGTATCCATTGTATGATGTGAGATTCTATACATGTTATTCACAACCTTTTAAACCAAACAAACGACCAATCCTTATTCGCGGAGAAAGGGCACAAAATGACAATCCGGAAGCTATTATTTCTGTTGAGTGCTATCTGTCTTTACGATGGCATCATAGCTATTGATCTCCCGTTTCTCTACGTAGGATTGGTCATTCTTATTTCAAATAGCATCTATTCGCTTCAAGACTCAACTACATCGCAAGATCCGAATTTTGAGGCACTGTTACAACGATAAAGGTTCTCAAAAATACATCTCATTTCGTTGTAAATGCTGGATCAGCCGAGTATAGATTGTTAGAATCGCCTCATGCATCGATGTTTTTTGGGCTTTATTTTCGACGTCACGACAGAGAAGAGCAGAGAGGCTGCCTTCTTCAATTCGACGACTAACACACGGCAGATATTGTTTTTCTTCTATGGTCGCATTGTTCACTGCAACTTGGAAAAGAGTGCGACAAACATGTTTCGCTGTTGGACCTTGAGGATGAAGAACACGCGCCTTCAAACCCTGTTCCATTACAGCATTCAAATCCTGAATGAGATGTACGCGTGGAGTATTGAGGCAATTTTGAGTAAACAATCCACGTAGACAGGCTCGAAGAAAACAGCTCATAGCCACATCCGCATGAATGCATTCTTGTTCGTCCATAATTCGAATCTCGATCGCTTGACGATCAAAGCGAAAAATTGCGCCCCGCGAATTCAACCATTCACGTTGCAACAAGAATTCTGGCGCTCCGTGAGCTGCGAGGTCACGAGAATAACGTGATATGACCTTTTGTCGATATTCGTGAAATGAAGAAACCGTTTCAGGGATGATGCGGCCAAGCAAAGAGGGAATACGAACCTGGCTTTGTTGATAGAACAAGAGGCGGGTATCAACATACCCAGTGAACTGTCCTTCGCACAAGGGTGAGGAGGCTGTGATTGCTGCAATGTATGGAAGGATTTGACTTATCAAATAATGCAAGCGAAGAGCTTCGGATTGGGTTCCATATGGTAGATTAAGTTGGTAGGCATGGATATTCATCCACCCATGTTGGTAGAGATTAAAGATTTGATGGAGTGCACTATAGATTTGCCGATCGCGATGAGTCCAGATTTTCACGTCATTGGGAGATAATAACGGGTGCATTCCTGTTCCAAGCAGTTGGGCATCAAAATGGGTTGAAAGTAACTCTTGGATATATTCGATCGCGCTGTGCATCGTGGCTTCAAAGAGAATGGGGGATACGAAGGGCCTAATAGCGCTAAATTCTGCAACATGTGCCTGTAATTCTTTGCCAAATGTGAAAGTTCGGCAGTTAGCATAATTGGCAATGCGGCCACGCAATGTCTTAATCACTTGGTCAACCACTGGAACGGGTTGGAGTGTTTCATCGACAAGCGCAAACTCATGTTCGGGGCCCAGCACTTCGAGCATTTGGTACATATGTAATCGTGCCTGTCTATACGTTCCTGAGATGAACGATAAGCAACATGATTATATATATACTTGTGAAAAGGAGTTTTTGGATATCTTTATACTTCAAATCTTTTGCGAAGGAGATCAAGAAACCGTCCATATACTCCGCCTATACCCAGGGTTACGAGGAAGCCTAGAATAGAGGAGGTTAAAAATTGTTCATACGAGATGCCAACCAAATACACTTGAATGAGGATCGTGATTCCTGACCAAAACAGAATATATGCGAGTGTATCAACCGTATATCGCTTAAATAACCCAGTATAAGTCTGCTGATGGCGGGAAAGTCGTAGCTGAATGTCTGTCTCTGTTACGATTCCGACGAGTTGGGTACTATCGACCACAACCGCTCTTGTGACATTATTCACTTGCATGACTCGAATCAAGGATTGAACATCATCATGTGATTCGATCGTGATTATTGGTGAGGACATTAAAGTATGAATATTTGTTTCAGAGAGAGGTAATCGCTGTCGCGCGCGCGCAATCGTTGACATTGATGATGACGTATGGGAAGCAGTTACATGCGCGTGGGCACTGTTAGGAATTAGGGGTCATGATGCCTTGGTCAAGTTCTTAGAAAACGGGTTGTGGGAAGAGTGTAATGATATGCTCGATGATGGAGAAAAGATGTTACTCAGTGATGAACCTGAAGCCTTAGTTCGACGAGCAATCGGCATCGAAAAGGAAAAAGGAACATGGCAAAATGACGATTGATAGTTTATACTTTGGAGCGCGCGCGGAGCCTCGAGCGGGCTTCCAGCCTGAAGTCAAAAAGCACCTATTTCAGATACGCGTGCTAGCTAGCTAGCCAGCTTCTCAGCACGGTGTAGAACTTTCAATCAATCATGATTTGTACTATTTACTACACCAAGTAGCTAGCGAGCTAAAAAACGAACAAAGGTCTTTCATCTCGTCTATGTTTAAACTGAACAATATTGTTCTTATAAAGAATATACGGAGTGAATGATATGGGATGCCCTCTTTGTGCTATTGTAACTGAAGAAGAAGGTCTCTTCGCTAATAGACAAATTACCATTGCGAACACAAAAGACAAACAAGGACACAAAGCGAGAATCATGGTTCTCTCAAACAGACATGTTGAAACAGTACCTGAGCAATTCTCCACGTATGCACTTGGAGTGCTGGTTGAAGTGGGTCAGTCTGTTTTTAGCTACACCTACAAGTTTGTTGTCTTAGATTCAACGTATGGACGCAATCAAGACCATTGGCATTTGGTCGCTTCTGATCTTGACTCTACTGCTGATGATTTTGAACAGATATTAGCAACACCTTGGATTCAAGTTGTTGATATCGACGGAAGGACCGATGTTTAGGAAATGGAAATAGTTCCTTCAGCTAGCTAGCTTTGGGTGTAAAATAAGTATACACCCGTGTAGATGTTAATGATCGCCTAGGTTTTGCTGAGACGAATTTCATCCCAACTCATGATGGTTGATCACTAATTACTGAAATGGCGTAGAGATATCCAGGAACCAGGGGTGTTCCCTTGTTCAAATGTTGGATCGCAGCCTCCCATTCCGGTAAGTTCCTGAAGCCGGATCCCGCGATATACGGGCATAATGCTCCAATTGAAGTGATGATCCCGATGCGATGCACGTATACCTCGCAGATTTTTGCGTTGCTGTGTTCCTCACACACCCAATCTTTTCCCGTTTTTTTTCTCTCGTCCTTACAATATATGTAGACATAACCTGTATCATGTAATTTACGTCGGATGTTGAGGTGTACAAATTGGATGACCAGAAATGATTTCTCCCGTGGTTTATCTCGGTACAGCGAATCTCGTGTGAAATGGGACGCTAGTTAGTGTATTTCGTTAGCTCGCTCGCTTTGGCTACTGACGAGTTTTATTGCGTCTTCTCTGTTCAATGCTACGAGGGTTTCGGTTGCGAAGATGTGACCATAGCGTAGAAGGGCATTCATGAATGTCTGCTCATTTTTCGCCTCGGCGATGGTGACTAGGTCGCACTTGCCCAGTGTCCAGTAGTTGCCGATGATCGTGATGCCTTCCTGAGGCAGCTGTTCAGCGAGTTGCACGGATTCGGCGAGCATCTCCTTTGTCGCTTTTTGCCGAAACGTCCATAACGTGATGAAGATCATGTTATCGCCAACTTCGCGCCCGGTGGCTGTGGGAGCTCCTCTCGTGGCGTTCCATACTCGCCGCAAACGGGACAAAGCCACAGAATCGCGCCGTCAGTCAGAGTTAATCCGGCGTGGCATTTACTGCATCTTAGCATCATCGTTGTCCACTTCCTTATCGTTTGGTATATTTTGTTATCGTTATTTTTCTTGGGTAACCCATGTGGTGATGGCGGCTCCGACGGCTCGGGTGAGGTCGCCTTTTTTGCCGCCGTATGTATCGATGGTTTTAAATCTGAGTCTCTTTTCCAGCTCATCTGGGATAACTACGCTTATTCTACCCATCTCAACCACTATAAATCCGTTATTTTATTGTTATTTTTAAATTTAGACGCACTGGCGCGCTAGATCGTGTCCCAATAAACAAATCGCTCTATGCCAAGCATTTGTTGTATGTGCGTCATCGTTTCTTTCCACCTGATATTTGCTTATTCTCATATGTTATTATGTGTTTACTATCTTATATAGGTATTGATTTAAATATTTATGTGGTTAAGACACATTATTCACAATGTAAACCTGCGCGCGTATTTTGGGGTTAAAGTTTAGACCCAAACCCTAGGGTGCTAGCTAGCAAAAAAGTGCCCAGACAAGGAAAAGCTCCCAATCCATCCAATGATGGTACACTAGCTAGCTCGGCGAGAGTGCTTTGATCTTCGGAGCACGGAATCGAGCGTTTCTGCTAATTTCGCAAACGCCTCGACTAATCCCCATTCCTCTTCTGTTATGCTGAATTGCTCTTCAGGGACCGTGCTGTAGACGTTGGCGGTGAGTTCGAAGAGCGTCTGATTGCCCCTCTCGCGCGTTTTTTCAATGACTATAGCAACCTCATGAATGTGGGGGTGGATCGTCATTCCGCGTTCTACGACTCGACGGATTCGG
>JAOZHK010000078.1 GCA_026014905.1 Candidatus Bathyarchaeota archaeon | reverse complement strand
CCATGAATACCAGATTCCGTTTCTTCTCAACACCGCGTACGCAATGGGGCGTATGCCGTTATCAGCACGAGAGTTGGACTGTGACTTCATTGTGGGTTCGGGACACAAAAGCATGGCCGCCTCCGGTCCGATCGGTATCCTTGGCATGAAAGAATCGTTCAGCAGTCAAGTGCTTAAACGCTCCACCCACGCACCCAGTAAAGAAGTGGAACTCCTCGGCTGCACCGCCCGTGGTGCAGCGATGATGACGTTAATGGCGAGCTTCCCCTCTGTCGTGCAACGCGTAACAACATGGGAGAACGAAGTCGCACAGGTGCAATGGTTCGCGCGTGAACTGGAGCAGCTCGGGCTGAAACCCCTCGGGGAGACCCCGCATAACCACGATCTCCTTTTTATTGAGACGCCCATCTTTTATCAGATCTCGCACCGGCATCCGAAGAAACGCTTTTTCCTGTATCGTGAACTGAAACAACGTGGGATCTCAGGGATCAAAGCGGGATTAACACGAAACTTCAAAGTCTCCACGTATCGCTTGGAGAAATCTGATTTAGAGCATGTGATCACTGCGTTTAAGGATATCATTGAGCAGTATGCGCCCTGAGGTTTGAGAAGACACGGTGTGCAGTTTCTATCAGTCTGTGATATGAATCTGAAACTCCGCAAAAACGGGACCTCGCACATCAATCTTGGCATTCTGTCCCTCGATATACCGTCGGATATGCTCACTTACTTTCAGGTTGATATCGGCGAGGCGTTTCACCATCGTCACTCGGACCTGAAGCTCGGAAGTGTCGTCCTGAAGTGCGTGTTCCACATCATACAGTACCCGGTTAAAAATCCCAGTCATATAGGTTAATCCGGTCACAACCGCGTCCTCAGGAACTCGGTCGGACCGAGCACCAATAATCGCGTTCTGATGGACGACAATCGGGTTGAATGCCGCAGCGCCGAGCAGCCGTTGTCCCGCTTCGCGTTCGGTTAACACAATGCGAAGATGTTTTTGACCGACAGGACCATCGTAGAGGAGAACTTCACAGGGCGAAGGGTCACGACAGTGCTGGCGCGTCTTTTCCATCATGGTGGGGATGAGCTCACCTAGCTTACGGGGTTGATGGGTGAATGTTAGGCTCTGGGCGATATCATGATCCGTTAATTGGATGGTGGAATAGAGATACGGGTAGACGACTTGGCGAATATCAGGAATGTTGTGTTCGATCATGACTAATCGTTCGAGGCCAAATCCGAAGTTGAAGACGGGATAGGGAATCTCGTATTGGGCGAGACTGACCGGTGAATAGAAGCCTCCGTCCCCCACTTCGAGGAATTCACCCGATGTAGACTGGCGAATAAACGCTTCAAACTCGGTTTGCGGTGCATAGTATTTTGATGTTGCGGCTTTCATCGTAAACTGGACCTGTGTATATCCGAGGCGTTCAAAGAGCCTGGTCACCGCGTGTTGGACGGCATCCATGCTGAGGTCTTCCGCCATGATCGCGATCGAGGCCGTCCATGATTCGAGGAGATGGGTGGCATCCACACGTTGCTCCCGGCGGTATTTCTGTCCGATTGAAAAGAGTTGGAGTGGAAGGGCTTGGCGTTTCATGATCTCCCGGATTGCGGGAAACCATGCTGCGGTCGTGTGGCTCCGTAACGTCAGACTCGAAGCTACCGGCTTCATTTGCTGGAATTCCGGGAATAACCCGAGTATCTGCGCAGCCCCAGCTTCGGTAACGGCTAAACGCAACACGAGAGTTTCTAATAAATCGTCAGCTTCGATCTCCCCGCGTTTGTATGCGCGAAAAATGGCCTGAAGTTTCTCGACGTTCGTAAATCCAGGGACAATACGCGTGATCTGATCAATGGCGTCTTTGGAGATTCCGATATCTGGTCGGGGTAGCCCGGCTAAATAAAACACGCGATCGAGGATAATGTTGCCTTCGGGCCCGTATTGCCGAATCACTTCGGTATCTTCAATAATTGAGGAGAGTATCACTTCTTCAAAGCCTAATTCAAGGAGCACTGATCGGATCCGGAGTATCAAGTCAAATAATGGGTGGGATCGGCCTTTCGGCACGAGTTCATACCCAGGTCGTGATGCCTCTAAGAGCCTCGCGGTTGCTATCCACGTCTTTTCGTAATCCTGCGCGGCTTCGCGCCGGATTTGCTGAGTATCAAACCGTACCATTGCTCGTCAACTTATGCTAGTTCATAATTGAATGACGGGTAATAACGAGTACCACCATATAAACCGCTTCACGTTAATTAAAGTGAGCTCTCCAGAAGAGCAATACTTATAATGCCACTGACAAACTCTTATTACTTCTTAGGAGGAAATAAGACTGAAACGATCACTAGCCATCACCATTCTACTTTTGACATCAATTCTTGCTGTAACGCTCTCCTTACCATCACTGTCACTCACTCCGGTCACCGCAGCATTAACGCGGTTTGAAGACGGCTTCGAAAGCGGCAACTTCAATGCTTGGACCGGCACCAACTCTTCATCAGGAGGCACAATTGATATTCAAGATTCGGTTGTGCACTCCGGCTCGTGGGCTGCTATTGCGACAGTCCCTGAAGGGAACTACAGTAAAGCCCATGTCTATCAAAGCATTACATTAGAACCCGTCGTCTACGCTGGTGCGTGGTTCCAGTTCAGCGGTGTCACCCCTAATGAGGGCGACCATGTTGCAGTCATTAACTTCTCGAATGATCTCAGTCCTGCCACGACCATTCTCACCGCTGGCTATGCCAATAATGGTGGCACCATCAGCTGGTATCTTCGATATAGTATTGACGGAGGAACAAATACATTCTACAGTGCTGACACCATTGACATCGATACTTGGTACTGGCTTGAACTGGCGATCAACGTTGATGAAAGCGGCTGGAACCGATTATACGTGAATGGTGTTGAAGAGATTATCCGCAACACCAACAACACACGACATGGCAACGTCGGGGTCGTTCGTATAGGTCGCACAGGCGATCATACCCCTGAAAACTATGCCATTGATATCTATTTCGATGATTGTGCAATTGACGATGCCTACCTTGGTCCAAACAACGAACCCTACATCAATGATCTGCAAATCCTGAATATGGACAGAACCAATGACCTCTATGCCCGGAAACGCGCCTATAATTTCCAGCTGACCGTGACGGACCTCGATGGCATCGCCGATCTCGATACCGGTCAAATCGCCTTCAACGATGGCGTGAACTGGTGTAATGTCAGCATCAACCTGCAAACCACCGTTGGGACTATTACCTCGGGCGCGGAATACATCTCCCTTGGCACCATCACCACCACAGCAAGTGGAAACACCGCGAATTACACGGTACCCCTCACCCTCGACTGGGATATCAACGATGCTTCCATCGATCTTTATGCGTGGGTGAATGATACTGAAAACGCGAACGCGACGTGGTATCAAATCCACTCCAATTACGCGACGATTGAGAGCGATGTGAATGTCTTGGACTTTGCATTAAGCGATGATCGTGGAAACATTGGCGGCACGCTCTATTCAAGTGGTACAATTACGTATCAGGATAGTCCGATAACTGTGCCCACTGGGCAAGTCAGTGCGGTGGTTATCTATAATTCTACCAACCACAATGTTGGGTCTGGAACACCAACCGCTGGCTTCTTTAACATCTCGATAACGGCAGGAGACATCGTAGGGGAAGAGACCTACAACACTTACTTGGATATGGTAAGCGACGACGGAGATTATGAGGATTCAACGACTGACACCTTTATCGCGGATCAAATTGTCGTCTACTATGAAGAACTCAACGCGACCCAAATGGATGCCGGTGAACCCGTCGAATATCGAGTACGCGCCCTGTTGGACTACGATGACTCGCTACTTGGATCCGGAGACGTGGTGGAAGCCAATGCTGGAACGATGACTTGGGATGTCACCAATGCCTGGTTCGAAGTAGCCCATACGGAACTCACGACAACGAACTACACATTTCAAGTCACCTCAGCTCGTGATAACACTTATGGTATCACCGCGATCGAGGCTGAACAACCCCATCCCACTGGTATGTGGGTCGGTGAGATTGACTCGCTCACACTTGACGTCCAAGCCCAAGACAACGACGGAACCGATCTTCCACGATCCGTCACTTTTAAAGTCCTCAATGCCACTACAGGCACACTTGTGACTGAGCAAATCAGCGCAACATCTGGAGCCGCAACCCTGAACCTTGCACCAGGCAACTATACTATTGAAACCTGGTGGGGCAGCTACTACGTTGGCTCTACCAACCACACCTTATCCGCAAATGCCACCGTACCCCTCGTTACTTTCATTGAACGCCTCAACTCAGGCGATAACTACCTCTTAGCAGCTATCAATGGCACCGAGATGTCGGATTTATCCCTAGTTGGCGACACCGACTGGGACTGTCCAGCATTTAACGGCACCGGCGTACAGTACTTTACACAAGATCACACCAATTGGGTAACAGAGCAAAACCCCGCGCAACTCACAATCGTCGACACACAAGCCAATGCAACATCCGCCAACTGGAGCTACACCGCCTTTATCCTTGAATACCCCATCGACTTTGATGCTCACGATGGTACCGTAACGCTCGCGATGACTTTTGAAGAAGAAGATGTTGGCCTCGGCTTTGACATCCGAATTCCAATCGTTATCGGCGTCGTCGTAATCGCTGCTGCAGCAATCTACCTCATCACACGAAGAAGATAACCTCTTCTTCGTTCCTATTTTTTCTCACGATTGATGCGAATGCATGGATTCGTTATTAGGTGTACTTATTGTTCTAGATCAAAATATCACAAGTCATAACTTTAACTTCATCCAACGAAACTTTCTTATAGCATAACACTGTGATTGATAGTTTCATTTGAATGCGAGACACAACAGGGGACCTACAATGACGTGGCAATGGAAGACTCCATCAAATGCAAGCAAAGCGATGCTTTCTCTTGTACTCTTCGCCCTGCTCACTGGACTATTAAGCCCCATGGCATATGGCCAGTCTCTCGCGCCAGACTTCACCCTCACCGATATCGAAGGCACTTCATTCTCCCTTAGCGATTATCGCGGACATGTTGTTCTGTTGGAATTCATGCGTACGTGGTGTACCAAATGTCAACTTGAGGTTTCTGAACTTGTCGAGGTGCAAAATGAATTCGGTGACTTGATTACCATTATTTCGCTAGGTATCGATGCAAATGAAACCAACGAGGATCTCCGACAATTCCGCGATAGTGAAGGCAGCTGGTGGTGGCCTCCCCACGACTGGATTTATGCAAGATGTCCCCTGTCCAGCATCTTTCTAGACCAATATAATGTCACTTCGACGCCCACGATGTACATCATTGATCAGGACGGCTTCATCCGCTATCAGCATGCAGGACTGGGTGATGATGCGGTCGTCGACGCGAGTGTTCTGATCGCTGAAATACGTGCGCTTCTAACGTATTCAGTGACTATAGCCACCTCCCCTTCCCTTGACAATGTACATTTTCGCATTGACGGAAGCGATTACTACACTTCAAATGGCTCAATTGAAGTGCCGCTATTTCATGGGATGCATCAGCTCGAACTTGTTGACACGATGCTTGAGGCGGGAGGCGTCGAATACTACTTCTCCCACTGGAACGCAAATGCATCTGGTTCAGCTAATCCGCTTCAAATCAACGTCTCTTTACCCCAGTATATCGAAGTCCAATATGATACACAGGATATCACCTCACCTATAGCGGAGGCGGGGTTGGATCAGATCGTGAACGAGGACACTCTGGTCACCTTGGACGGCTCCGCCTCGACCGACAACGTCGGCATAACAGAGTATGCCTGGACGTTGCTGGATGGGTCGGTGCAGACGTTAACGGGTGTGGTGCCAACGTACACGTTTACGATGCCAGGCGTGTATTCCGTAACGTTGAATGTGACGGATGCCGCGGGCAACTGGGCGACCGACACCACTACAGTCACGGTAAAAGACATCACACCACCTACCGCCGATGCGGGGATCAGTCAAATCACGCATGAAGCTATCCCCTTCCTTTTTAACGCGAGTGAATCCCTGGATAATGTGGGTATCGTGAGTTATTTATGGACATTTCTAGACGACACCGTGCAGACGTTGACGGGTGTTGCCCCGAATTACACGTTTACGACGCCGGGCGTGTACTCGGTGACGTTGAATGTGACGGATGCCGCGGGCAACTGGGCTACCGATACCATCGCGATCACAGTAACCGTCGGGGTTCCGACAGCAGACGCAGGGCTGGATCAAGAGGTCGAGGAGGATACCTTGGTCATGCTGAATGGCTCGGCGTCGTGGGATGCTCAGAAGGTTGCGAGTTATAGTTGGACTTTTGTGGATGGTTCGTTACAGACTTTGAATGGTCCAACTCATGAGTACAAATTTGCCGATCCTGGGATTTATGCGGTTACCTTAACGGTACGCGATGTCTTTGGCACTGAGGCGACAGATGCTCTTCAGATTACCATTCTCGATGTCACACAACCCGAAGCTCGTATTGTCTCCGACTCAACTGTAGCGCAAGGTGCAACGTTGGAATTTTCAGGTGAAAGCTCAACTGATAACGGCGAAATCATACAATATACGTGGGATTTCGGTGATGATAGCCAAAGTACAGGCATCACCACCAATCATGTCTATTCGAGCCCAGGAGACTATGCTGTGACGCTGACGATCACGGACAAGGGAGGGAACATCGATTCGACTCAACAACTGGTATCCGTTCTTCCGAATGGAGGTGGAATAAACGTTATGATGTTGTTACCCATTCTGATTGTTCCCGGTGTGTTGATAGTTTTCATTCTGAAACGGAACCGACGGTAGTGGACCGATATTGTCACTGTTTCCAACCCGTTAATCAATGTGCAATGCTGCCACCAAACGTTTAAATTCAATAAAGTATACAGTACAATTAGAAAAAGAAATAAATTCTAGAAAAAAGTTCTACATATCTTTTCCACAACACTTACGGCATTAATTTCAACAATAACTTCAAAACAAAGGCATCCGTCTTCGTGATCTTGAGGCACAATTCAAAAAAACCATAAGCTTCATAAGGAGAAGGGGGATACTACTGAACTCTTTACCACGAAGTCTACACTTAAATTAGGAGATAATGCGAAACCACATGCTTCGCCAAACAACGAACTCCACTCTCATGCTACGACTACTTTCTCTTATTCTCCTATTCCAATTGATATTCCAAGGTGCTGGTGTGGCTTATGGACTCTCACTGGCACCCGACTTCACACTCGTGGATACTGATGGGAATCCTTTTGCCCTCAACGATTTTCGCGGCAAAGTCGTGCTTCTAGACTTTATGCAAACTTGGTGTAGTCATTGCATCGCCGATGTCCCCAATCTCATTGAAGTACACGATACGATGGGGGATCAGCTTGAACTTATTTCAATCAGTTTATACAACGGCGATACTGATGACCTGCTGCGCCAGTTCAAAAACGAATATAACACAAGTTGGAGGTATGCAAGAGGACCGGAGTTACGGAATACTTACAATGTAACCCAGACACCAACCAAATTTTTGATTGATGCCAATGGATACATCAGGAACCGTTATATCAACGAGATCGACGCCACACTTCTCATTGAAGATATCGAAGCCCTCCTTCCTGCGACTCTCACAATAACAACATTACCGGTTTTAGATCCAATACGCTTTCGTGTCGACAGTCAGGATTACATCACTGATAATGGCACGGTTAGTATCCAATTGTCTAGGGGAATCCATCAAGTCGAGCTTGTTGATACGATGCTCGAAGCGGGAGGCATCGAATACTACTTCACCCAGTGGAATGGTACCACATCCAGTTCAAATAATCCTGTCCAAATCAACTTCACTGCTACCAGCGACTTAACAGCCATCTTTGATCAACATGATATTACGTCGCCTTCCGCGGACGCAGGGCTGGATCAGATCGTGAATGAGAATACGGTGGTGACGCTGGATGGCTCCGCGTCGACCGATAACGTGGGCGTGACGACTTATACCTGGACGTTGCTGGATGGGTCGGTGCAGACCTTAACGGGCGTAGCGCCGACGTACACGTTTACGGTGACAGGTGAATATACCGTAATGTTGAATGTGACGGATGCCGCGGGTAATTGGGCTACCGACACTGTCACGGTCACCATTCTGGATGCTTCACAGCTTATCGTAAATGCAGGACTTGATCAAATTGTTGATGAAGATACCTTTGTGACATTGAGTGCCTATGCCTCATGGGATACCCAAGGTCTAGCGACCTATGTCTGGACGTTTCTCGATGGGACTGCCCAGACCCTTCGTGGCCAAACTTATAATTACACATTTACTGAACCAGGTAACTATACCATCACTCTCGTAGCCACCAATAGCACTGGTGATACGGCGACTGACACGGTCCAAATCACGGTGCTCGATGTAACATCGCCTATCGCGATTATGACGATGGATCAGCATTTGGTAACAGAAAGGGGGATCCACTTTTCCGCAGCAACCTCAATCGACAACGTGAATATCGTCAAATACGCGTGGACGTTTGGTGATGGCAACTCGACGACAGGCGTCAATGCTACCCATCGGTACTCGACTACGGGTATATACACAATCACTTTAAGTGTCACCGATGCGGCGGGTAATACTGGCACTAATCAAACTGTCATAAATGTTCTTGAGAATACTGGGTACACTACTGTCTTCACGGTAATCAAAGACGACCAAGAGGCTTACATTGGCATCGAAAGTTGCTGTGAAGTTCGCGACTTTCACTATGACTCAAACACAAGCACCATTTCATTTGATGTTGGGGAAGAAACGGATGTCATGGGATACGCCAACATCTCGATTCCACAAGACCTCCTCGGAGCCTCTCACAAGATTTTAGTGGACAACTTACCCGTCACAGCTATTGAAACTGAAAATAGTACCCATTCGTTCCTTTACATCAAATACTCCCACAGCGAACACGCGGTTTCCATTGTAGGCACGACTGGTATCATGAGCTTTTCAGGATTATCTTTAGTTTTTTCCGCGGGCGTATTAGCGTTATTTTCTCCCTGTGGATTTCCTATGTTACCCGGCTACCTATCCTATTATCTTGGTAAGAAAAAAACGATAGAAACCGCCGTGTCAAGCGGGATCGCTTGTACTCTGGGTTTGATCGCCGTGTTTTCGGTGATTGGTGTCGGCGTCGCCCTCGCGGGAAGTGTGGTCACACAATATATACCTGTTTTAGAGGTCATAGCGGGTAGCCTTGCTATCGTGATGGGCATCAGCATGCTCCTGAATATCAAGTTCCCGACGTTATTCAGGATCAGCCGTGCTCCAACGCAGAAGGGATTGCCTGGTCTCTTTCTGTATGGTATCGCATATGGCTTAGCCACCTTAGGGTGTTCAGCACCGATCTTTTTCTCCACGCTCTTCTATGCCCTCACATCAGGCGGCTTTCTCGCCGGTATCGTAACATTTGTGATCTATGCCATTGGAATGGGACTCCCGATTCTCCTAATCACCATTCTACTCGCGAAAACCAAGACGCAACTTCTTGCTCGAGTTATGAACGTGATGCCGTGGTTCGAAAAAATCAGCAGCGTTATCATTATTGCCATCGGCATTTACCTGATCAGTTATTACGTCCTAATCTTTGCGTAATCAGAAGCATTTTCACGAATCGCCGCTACTTCATAATTCGCTTTCGTAAAAGTAAAATAGAGATAGCCTAATAGACAACAAGCTAGCTAACCTGTGTGAGTACATTAAAATGCTCGGGCGAAACTGAGCCTCGCACATGAGAGCAAACTGCCGGGGTGGCTGAGTGGTTAGGCGGCCGGATGCAGACTGGCTTACATTGGTTCGAATCCAGTCCCTGGCTCCATTCTTCATGATCATCCAACAATGTTTGAACGAGCTAACACATTGTATTCGCTTATGGAGCGAGTTTTCCGAATACAAACATGAATTTCGGTTACTGAACGAGATTTCACGTACCTAATATAGTCCACACCTGCTACGTTGTACCACTGCATGAACAACGATCTGGATCGAATTACTATGGAGAGTAAGAACGGTCTTTTGCTTCACGAGACACCATTTCCACTGAGTGATAATGACATCAGCGATTTTCAGACTGAGATATCCATGGAAATCATCAAGCTCGTACGCAAGCAGTTACAAAATGCGCAGATCGAGGGTCTCATTACAGCACAGACCCGTGATCGCTTAGTACACAGATACGTCACCGATCTTAAACAACTAGAACATAGCATCAAGCAAAAAGCACTCCAAGAGAGACTGCAGAAATTAGAAAAGATGCAAGAACAACTCGTTCAAGCGTATCATGACAATCTCAGTCAACTCCATACTGAAATACAGCAATTCCGAAGTGTTTCAACTCCAAACAAATCGAATGTACCAAGAAACGATGCGTATATTCCTCAAACAAGTATAGCATCAAAACCAAAACAAGTAAGATTACCACGACCAAGAGCACGACGATCTCTACGCAACCGGTTCAAAATACTGCAACAAATTAACATCCCATCCTTCAGCAAATATTTACTTTCCACTATCATAATATGCGTATTAACCGCTATCGGTATCCGTTATGGGATGACGCTTTTCATGGCAGCAGGATCTCTTCTGATTGGGGGCACTCTTTTAGTCCGATTTATTAAACGATAATTCGACCCAACTGACGCGATCCGCGTCGAAACCTCTTCTAAAGATAAGAATTAAAAGAAGGGTAAACGTGTAAGATCAAGGGGAATGAACGTGCAGGCTATTGTAACAGGTGGTGCGGGATTCATTGGCAGTAACCTTGTGAGACGCTTGGTAAATGACGGACATGACGTATCCATCTTCGACAATCTTGCGACGGGCAATAAAACCAATATTACATCTCTCATTCCTATGAATCGCTTGTTTCAATCATATCGCTTCCTCTCGCAAATCGAATCGCCAGATATCATCTTTCATTTAGGTATACCCTCCTCCTCTCCTATGTACAAACAAAATCCCTTTTTGGTCAGTGAGGCCTTAGGAGATTGGATTACGATACTTGAATACGCAGTAAAGGTCTCCTGTAAGATCATTTATGCGAGTAGTAGCAGCATTTACAATGGGCACGAACCGCCATTCCATGAAGCTCTCCCTGTGTATGTGACCGATTATTATACGGAATGCCGATACAGCATGGAACGACTCGCGGAACTCTATTACCGTCTTCATAATGTTCCAGCAATTGGCCTACGATTGTTTAGCGTCTATGGCCCAAATGAGACCTATAAACAGCAATATGCAAATTGTCTAACTCAGTTTTTATGGGCTATGCAGCGAGGTGAATCCCCCGTTATTTTTGGAGATGGATCACAAACACGTGACCTCACCCACGTATCCGATGTCGTAACGGCTTTCTATACCGCAGCGACCTCAAGCATACAACACGACATCTTTAATGTCGGCACAGGGAAAGCGTATAGCTTCAACGAAATCGTCGCATTGTTGAATCACGCGCTGGGTACCGATATCACGCCGACCTACATTGATAACCCTATTAAAAATTATGTAGGACATACTCGAGCAGATACACGGAGAGCAGCAGAAAAATTAAGGTTTAAAGCGTCAATCAATTTACCGGAAGGCATTAACAACATCTTAGCTGTGTATTAACGCGTAGCAAGAGCCGGTAGAAGGAGTCTGCTAGACCGATAATTACGAGCGTCTAGTAAATTCGGGCGTATTTGTTATTCTCAAGAAACTTAACGACCGCGGTATGGGTTGTCCATTTTCCGATCTCAACTGAGCTTCCGATAATAATATTATTATACTGTTTATTGAGTGAAGGATTATGTTGCAAATCGACAATATCGATTTCTAATCCAAATTTATTCTCCAGCAGTGAAGCTATTCGTTTAGCGGATTCGGTATTGACCGTTTTTTTCGTTCCATAAGCAATCGTTAACAGCTCAACCTCTCCATCAGGTTCATCACGGATTTCTTCATAAATGAAGTCATCATCTTCAACGCGTGGCTGCATAGTCCTGGTTATGATATAATATACTCCTCGATTCATCCAGGATTCTTTGAATTGAAAGATAGTCAGCCAGAACACTAAGGTCACCATTATAAAAGAACCAACTAATACAGCATTCAAAAAATTCGAGATAACCGTAGTAAAATAATGTTGGATGAAGAAAGCCGCAAGTCCCATTTCCGCAATGAGCAGTACGATCGCGGGAGAGATTGAGGAAAGATATTTGTTCATGATCAATCTACTTTTTGCTGGGACTTGATTTAATTATTTAATGAAGTTCCGCTATAGGTGAACAGTTGTTGCATTCTCTATTTGGAGCCTGCCTTAGGCTTTAATTTGTCAAAAAGCTTCAGAACATCTTCTTGGATGGTCTCAAGTTTTTGTTCCGCTTCCATTTCTGGCGAACTCGGAGGAGTAGTCATGGGCTGATGGGCTTCAGCTAATTTGAGCTTCACATCATCTGTCTGTTCAACCCCTAGTGACGATCGGATATTCAGGATTTCTTTATTTAACGCGTCCAATTTTTCGTTAAATGATTGAATTAGGCTGTTTTGCGTTGTTTCTAATTCATAGAGTTGAACGACTTTGCCTCTCTGAGCGATCTTTTTCTCAAGTTGCAGGACGTCAGCGATATATTTTTGTTCGAGTTGTACCCGAAAATCTTCGGAGACTCGACCCTCTGTTTCTGCGGTGTTTAATCGCTTTTGCACAAGGGTAACAATCGCTTCAGCGATCTCTTTTTCCACATTGAGAACGACTAACTCTTCTTTCGCTATTTGCACCTTAGATTTGGGAGGGGTATTAATGGGCGGTATTTCCGGCGCTTGTTCCAGCCGTTCATTCGCTCTTTCCATGATTTCACGCTCTGTTTAGCTACTTCTTCATGAAAAATCGATATATTTGTTATGAATACATAAACTGGATTTCAAGTACAGGTTGAGAGCTTAACCTTTTACTATCCAGTGCAGAGAAAGTTTGAAAGGAAGTCGTTAGAACATACAGCCTTAAAATGCTTCTTTCATCACAATGGGACAAATGACTTTACAGGCAGGGCAAAAAAAGGCTTGGCATGGCGTTTTATCTTTTTCTGAGAGTTCAACCCCGCAAGTTAAACACCAGATCTGGCTATCATCATTGATATCGGGGTTCTGGATGTCCAGCATTCCAGGATAATGTCGATGAAACGGCTTAATGAAGTTCTTCGCGGTTTTTGGATCTCTTATGCCGATACAAAATCTATTGTTTGCACAGTTCGTGCAATTATAGATTTTTGCTCCTGTGACTAAGTAACTCCGTATTGTATCCATGAGGGTTCGCTTGAGAAAGAGTTGTGCCTAGCAGTGTAACGATATCAAGTATTAAAATTTGCGTACTTGATCTAAGGAAGAATTCACATGAATGTCTAGATGTAACTACTATGTGCTAGAGTATTTCATGATCTGATTGAGTATTAGAAGGGAGCGTTGGAAACGTATTTTCTAGGGTTAGACTGTCTATCTGATCCGACAGATGGTGCTGCAGTTCTTTGATTTTGACATGGATTGCGAGTACCCAGAGTACTGCGCCAAGGATGAGATAACCAAACCACACCGGAAACACGATTTTCCATGCTAACGTAGTTTGAGATAAGAATGTGACGAGTAACCCGATGATCATAATGACAAAAGGCATTGTTAGTAAGGAACCGAGCATGCGCGTCATCTCTTGGTGTAGTAGCTCTTTCTCTTTGATGAGTAATCCTTCAAATTTCATGAATAGGGTATAGGAGATCAAGGCAATCTCTCCCACCATGATCAGCATGGGTGTAGAATACACAATGATTGGATATTCTGCTTGAGCAGTTTCTAAATTGAAATTCATTGGGATATTTATGACAAGAAGCACTAAGAGACTAATCGCGTTTATAATCGCGATATAACTGCTCTTCCATCCCTTTTTTGTAAGGAAGAAGGTTGACCCAAATACTAAAGTAAAACTGATAGCGGCGGATAAGATAGACCAAAACGTTAAGATCGTGTTCCCTCGATAGACCATCGCAAAAAAGTCTGCGTTCTGACTATCAATCCAGCGTTGCAGCACCAGAAAAACAAGATGTCCAAAATAGGCAAGAGTGCAAGGTACAAATATTTTAAGATTATATCGCGAGCTTAGACCTTTTCCATTAGCAACTCGAGGTGTACGAAGAGAGGTGTCAGCGGCTACGAATTCTTCAATCCGATCCTGTAACTGCTCCGTTTCCTCAAGCATTTCGTTATCAGACAGAGTTAAGAAAGATGCAGTGCAATCTTCAACGCCTTGTACTTGATTATGATCAAAGTAATATCGAACATATTCGTGTTGTCGACCAATGGGACTACGCCCATCAGGGAGAACCAGATTCTGATACTCACGTTCACTACGATAGATCTGTAACTGAAGAACCGCTGAGGGTTTAATAACATAGCCAATGAGAAAAAACGCTTGTCCCTGATTCAGCGGCGTAATTATCTTCGACAGTATCTCAGCTTCTGTTGCATTGTATTGTAGGAGTGTTTGTTCCTCCTCATTCTCTTTTGCATAAGACAGAAACACGTGATACCAAGACATTATGACACGCTACATGACTGGTTTTGAGTGTAGGTGACGCGCGCTCGCGCATCCAACGTTGCCTAAGTCAATGAAGGTTGAAAATCCTAAATAACGTTTCCGCCTACCCACATAATGTATGCATGCTAATGCGATCAGTACGAGGAAAATCATAATTTATTAGTCTTCAGTCACTTTATAAGTCACTCATAACGAGCGCGCGCGGATGAAGAATGAAGTTAACTGTGATTCACGCATTTGATCTCCCGGACGCTTGGCGCCAATGCTTACACCAAGTCTTGCAACATGGATATAATTGGACGATCCAACGAGGGAGTTTTGAAGGGCATCAACGCAAAGAATTTGATAATATTTGTATCACAATATCTAACCCCGGGACACGACCCCTTATCCCGGAGACACCTGAAGGAATCCCTCCCCCCACCGATATGAATTACGTCAATAATTACCTCCATTATTTAATTACAGGCCATAAAACCATCGATGAACAATATACCTATGGCGAACGAATTGAGTCACAATTAGATACAATAATTGACATGTTGCGAAAGACACCACAGACAAATCAAGCTTGTATCGAAGTCGCCCAACCCGCAGATATTGCTTTATCTGATCCACCATGCCTGCGCCTTATTGATTGTCGAATCCGCTATGGCGGCTTACACTTCTTTGTTTACTTCCGGTCATGGGATCTCTGGGGAGCATTTCCCCCTAATCTCGCAGCGCTTCAATTAGTCAAAGAATATATGGCAACGCAGATCGGCGTCGCTGACGGTGTCTTTAACGCATGGAGTAAAGGGTTGCACCTGTATGATTATCAATGGAAGCTTGCACAGGAGTTAGTGACCCCTCGCGGACGTGCGCGCACATACAGCTCCAGTACGATCGACTAACACTGCGTAGCCATGGCTTCGGTGCACATCAATCTCATGTCCGTTTACGCACTTCGATACAATTTAGTGAGAACAAATTCATTGTGACGGAGAGCTTCTGCAGCAGTTAACCGACCATTTACCGTTCTGGTCATCATCTGGATAATGGTCTCTGCCGCTTCATCCACAGACAACTCAAGGCTCAACATCGCGGAGAGATCCACATCAATATGTTCCGCCATCGTTGAAACCGTAAGAGGGTTGGCACAAATTTTCATTACAGGGATAATGGGGTGTCCAATTATGTTGCCTTGGCCTGTTGTGAAGAAATGAAGTACTGATCCTGCAGCCGCACACAGTGTAACCATCTCAGCAGCAGCACTCGACGAATCCATGAAATGCAGACCCGAGGTTTTCGGAGCTTCAGCAGGCTGAAGCACAGATACCATTTTATTTCTTCCCATTTTTTGGATGTTACCAAATGCTTTTTCTTCAATCGTAGACAATCCTCCTCGAATATTTCCTTTCGTGGGTTGAGAGCCAAGGAGATCGGCTCCAGTTCCAATAATGAATTCTTGGTACGCATTGAATGTATTCAGAAAAGTAGTCGCGACATCCTGGTTGACGGCTTGAGCGGCCACCAAGGATTCGGCTCCTGTAATTTCACTCGTCTCGCCGAATATTGCTGTTCCGCCTGCTTGAATAATTTGCTCTAGCACACGCCCAATCGCCGGATTTGAGGCTAAGCCCAGGGTCGTATCCGATTCTCCACATTTTGCACTAACCATTAACTCCTCCAGCTTCACTGATTCACGTGGGATTTCTGAGGTTCGCTGAACGTACTCTAAGGCTTGACGGGTCGCTAACTCGATGGTCTTAATATCGCCTCGTCGTTCAATACTAAATCCTGAAACCGGTTTTCCCGTTTCAGCTATTCCCTCAACAACAACGTTTGTCCATTCGGGCTCAATGCCAATAACAATAGCGGCAGCAATATTGGGGTTCCGCCCTGTTCCTATTAATGTATCAAAGGTAAGCTCTAGATCCTCGCCGAATTGAAGACGACCATAGGGATGGCTCAACGCAATAACATCACGGATTAGGTATGAAACCCCTTCCGCAGCAGCATTAGAAATGTCATCTAAAGGGATCACTGCAACATAATTACGTATCCCAATTCGCCCATTTTCTCGACGATACCCTGTAAGGTGCACCACTTGTCATGACCACCTTAGACTTTGAATATTATGAATATGAACATGGGCTCCAGTGGGAATATATTGTGTTGCGACCCCAATCGCATGCCCATATTTTATGACTTTAGTTCCGTCCTTGATGTCACGGATGCTAATTTTATGGCCCAAGGGAACGTTCTCATATGCAGTAATGCGTGTAACGTCCTGACCATCAATTGCTTTGATAAGCACCAGCTCACCACTTAACACATCTTTGATGGTCACTGCAACATCATCATGAGAATCATGCATTAATGCTTGATGTTTTACCAAAGATATACACCACGGGAAAGATATGGCTCACTAAGATTATATAGCTAACTCAAAATCAGGTGTACATCCGAGATAGTTGACGCGCGCGCGTCGATAGATCCTAATTTACTGTATCGCAATGATCTTCTGCAAATTCTGACGGTCTTGATGCAACACATTCTTGCCCTTTCGGGTAATGTAGTATCGTTTCTTCGCTCCACTAATCTCTTCACGTATAAATCGATTGTGTACTAGTATAGCAAAAATATCTTGGAGTATTTTATGTGTTAAATTGGCTTTATACATGATTCGTGTCGGTTTCTCGACACCCAGTTCAATCACTTGAAGAACATCACAGTAATGGTCGAATTGTGATCTTCGAACCATATCATTACTCTCAAAAAACGTATCGTAAACTTAGAGCTGGCTAGCGGTAGTTAATTACATCTGAATTTCCTTAAAATATTGTTTGCAGTGACATTGCGAGACAGCTCTTAATCTACTAGTTAAACATATGTTGACAAAGGTTTATCACATCCTATCTTTAGCACATTTTAGATCGCGTCATTGAGAGACTTGAGGGTTGTTATTCGAATACAACGACGCTACTTAGGGTAATGCGCAAGCTTCAGGGTTTTCATAAGATTGTTTAGAATTGACTCTGCACAAGCCTTATCGATTTTTGAATTATAATGAAGCTCGTCTACGGAGAGACGAGCCCTATGTTTAGCAACTATAAAACGATTAAATTTAAAGTTGAAGAACCTTTCACCAATCGAAGTCGGTTAAGCATTATCTATCAGATTCTCAGGATCTGCAACGATGATCAAGTATCCCAAACGAAACTCATGTACAAAGCCAACCTCAGTTACTTTCAACTTAAAAAATATGTAAAAACCTTAATGGCGAAAAAGCT
>JAOZHK010000135.1 GCA_026014905.1 Candidatus Bathyarchaeota archaeon | reverse complement strand
TCAATATGTACAACAACGAAAAGTTTTCGCTGGCAAAGGAATCCTCGTGGAAAATCCACAGCTACGACCGATCTCCCGATCCATCTCAATCACGCTATTGGTGCTGTCAATTATCCTTGCTGGAATAACAGTTCTATGGTACAATATACCAGTAGTTTTTGTATTGATCACAATCGGCGCCAATTTCTTAGGGTGGTTCTATTCGGCGCCCCCGCTACGTTTAACAGCAAGAGGATTAGGAGAGCTCACGATCGCGATGGTCACCGGTATGATCATCCCTGGAGCCGGCTATCTTATCGTGCGCGGGCGTTTTGATCCAATGTTTTTCTTCTTCGCCCTCCCTTTCATGATGTATGGACTCATCCTCAGCCTGAGCCTTGAAGCGCCCGATCTACCCATCGACCGGAGCGTCGGGCGACGAAATCTTGCGGTCCGAAGCGGTCTCCGCGTCCTTTTCACCTCAATCATGACCTTAACCATGGCCGCGACTCTGATATTTCTCATATATACGAGGAGCCTGGGACCTCTTCTTATTGACCTACGTATAATCGTGCTTCTTTCTGTGATACCATTAGCAGCCGGACTCTATGGAGGACTCACGATACTCCAAAAATCTGCTGATGCTTATCGCTTAGGCACACTGAATGTGGTTTCTCTGTTTGTTTTCAATCTGCTACTGAATGTCTATTTCCTTAGTTTAGCATGCTAGCTAGTAAAATCATTTCGTTTTATACGAATAAAGCGACACACGAAAAAATTACATTTAACGAATGCGATAAACTTTGATTAAGATTCAATATCTTCTAGATGTCTTCTTCGAAAAGTGTCGGTTACTACTGCTTTGTGGTATTCAGGTTTTTTTCTACGAGGTTACGGAGTTCCATCATCGACGATCGTCTATCCTCTTGGTTGAGTCTACCTGTCAATTCCATGTCTATTCTTTCAAATACTTCGTCTACGTGCTCGGGTATTCTGTGCTCTTGGGCAATCACTTCGTGACACATTATTTCAGCAATTCTCTCGGTTACTTGAATATATTCTTCTTCTTGTGTTTGTCCTGATTGAATCGGTTTCCAATATAGCTTCCACGTGGCGATTAAACGTTTCAGTAACAAACGTTCTTCAGCATTCAGGCCGTGTCCATGAAGGAACACATACACGTCTCCTATCAGAGTAATCGTATATTCATTTCAATATTATTGACTGGCTAGCTTATAATTGTAGTATGGATCACAAACCTTTTACCATGTAGGAAATCTATTGTAACCTACTGCTGTTTTGAGGGGATCATGTGAACAGCAAAAGGCGTTTTTTCATCATTTTCATGGTTAGTTGCTTCGTACTGGTTTCACCTCTGCTTATGCAAGTGGTTCAGGCCTTTGAAATCGATCAAGTTGCGACCTGTACGTATGTGTATGATGGGGACTCCTTTGAAACCACATTTGGAGAGGTACGATTAGCCGATATTGATGCCCCTGAATATAATGATACGTCCCGTGATGCCTTGGTGAATTTGATCAATAATGAAGAAGTCTATCTGGATGTCGATGACGTGTACCAGACCGATCCCTATGGTCGATATGTGTGCGTCACCTATATTGAAGTGAATGCGACGCACCTCTTGAATGTGAATCAATACCTGTTAGATAATGGATTTGCGGTTGTCACGAATTATAATAATGAATTTAATCCCGCGTCGTGGACACTGTACACATCAAAGATATCAACGCACATCACGTGTTCTGTGTCCCCTTCATCCGTGGTTTTCGATGAATCAGCAATAGTTTCTGGGGCTATTCATCCGATTCGCGTGGGTGTTGAAGTCACCGTGCGATATACCAGCCCTGAGGATGCTGTGACGGAACATCAGGTCTTCACAGCGATTGATGGAAGCTACACCGATACGATTACCACCTCGACTCTTGGTAACTGGATGGTTGATGCTTCGTGGAGTGGGGACTCCTTTCATCTTGGTTCAACCAGTACATCTCAGCCATTTACCGTTACTAAACGACCCAGTTCACTTTCATGTTATGTTCCCTCATCGAGTATTGAGATCGGCAACAACATCACGTTGTCAGGTGCCCTCTTACCCATGCGAGGTGGAGTAACGTTTACCTTGAATTATCGTCAAGACACGGGTTGGACGCTATTAACGACGGTGACAACGAGTCTCGATGGCAGTTACTCGTTTATATGGACACCGCCTACCGCAGACACGTATCAATTTCAAGCTACATGGCCCGGTGACCCCATATATGCTGACGCATCTAGTACTATTGTATCACTGACCGTATCCAAACTGCCATCTACTCTCACGTGTAATGCGTCCGCAACTACGATCACCATTGGCGATAATGTAACGTTGCGTGGTGAAGTGAATCCCATGCGTTCTGGAATTGATGTCACGCTGCAATATCAAACAGAGATCGGGTGGACTGAAATCCTATCCGTCGCCACAGATACCCAAGGCCAATACGCCTACCTATGGACACCATCGTCGGGAGGGGACTATCAGGTGCGTGCGATGTGCTCTGACGATAATACTTATAGTGCGGCTGTCAGTGCGATTCAACCCATAACCGTGGAAAAACTATCCGTCACGATTATGTGCACGGTCCCACCTGTCGATGTTGAGATTGGCAATGACGTGAGGGTATCAGGCTCGATCACTCCCGCGATTCATGATGTCCCCGTGACGTTACAATATATCGCACCTAATGCCTCTACCATGACGCATACTGTGACTACTAGTTCTGATGGAAGCTTTACCGATACCATGCGTCCTGATGCGACTGGTAGCTGGCGTGTTAGCGCGTTGTGGGAGGGCGATACGATCTATGATGAATCTGTCAGCACCTTCGTCGCGATCACGGTAACTGAGTCAAGTCTGCAGATTAATCCTCTTGTCATTGGCATTCCTCTGATTTTAGTCATCGTTGTGGTTGTTGTCTTCGTCATACGTCGCCAATAACATTTACGTGACGCGAGTACATTAGAGCTTTTTATTAACTAAATATCGCTTTTAATAACAAAAATGATGACTTCAAAGCAGTTGCTTATCTGCATTATGTCTAATCGTGGTCTAAAAAAATGTAAAAAATAGTCTAAACCCCCAGGTTTTCAATCAAAAGAATTTAAGTAAGCGTATTGATTTACTAGTAAAAAATTAGCTGAGTTTTTCAATCGCCATATTTGAGATTGCGTTTTAGGTAGGTGTTTTCATGTTTTATTATCGTTATAGTAAAAAATATCTTGGGGAGATCTTTCGCAAGACGAAAGGTCACTGTTCTTACTGCCATGAAGTAATATTCTGGCGCAGGTATGGACATGTGGGTGAGTATGGTGCATGGGAAGTGGATCATTGGATACCAAAAGCCCAGGGAGGGTCAAATCGATTCAATAATCTCTGGCCTGCTTGCATACCATGCAATAGATTAAAGTCCACTATGAACCCACGAGATTTTCGCAGATACATAAGTTACTAGCTTCTAATAAGAAGACGAGAGCTTGCTGGAATAGAACGAAAATATGGAGCACGAATTCAGAACAACGTTATGAATCTCCAATTCCACTCTAGCTAGCTTAACGCCACGCAAAGATATATACAATCTTGTCTGATCCTTGCTGTGCACACCATCGCTGATACGCTCCTTCATCCATCGTCACCCCATTCACAGTGTACTGACCGTCCTGATCTTTCCACACAAATGTATAGTTAGGAGGACTTCGTACGCGCGCGCGCCTTATCCTATATAACCTTACTGTTTGATAAGGGGTTGGCGTGTCGGCCGTAACCCATCTTCTGTTTTATGCGGCATTCAACTAAGCGGGCTACCCGCGTCTTTTGCAGAGATCATAGACGCCTATTTGCCCTTGCACCCCACGGGTCAGCCGTTTCACCGTTTCCACTCGCTTCCTCAA
>JAOZHK010000129.1 GCA_026014905.1 Candidatus Bathyarchaeota archaeon | reverse complement strand
AGTTTGTCGCGAAAATACTAAGCGGAACCATCATCGGCGCAATCTCTTCGCTAAGAGATATCAAAGATGATTGGATGAAAATGACGCTAAAAATATCAAAGTAACACTGTGCAAACTCATACACGATGAATGTGACACAAAATGTTTCTTCCACCAACCTTACATTTTTTAGGACTAACGGAAGACGAGACCGCCTTCGAAGAAGCAAAATTCATAGTAATCCCTATTCCATATGATTCAACCGCGAGTTATCGACCGGGGAGTCGAAACGGACCTCAGAGTATTCTACTCGCATCTCGAAACCTCGAGCTCTTTGACCTGGAATCAAAAAGTGAACCGTATCAAAAAGGCATATACACTCTATCAGAAATTGAGCCTACCCGAGGAAACGTTCAGGAAACCTTAACAGCCATTACAGACATCACAAAAAAAGTCCTTGAAATAAACAAAATCCCCATTTTATTGGGAGGCGAGCACACAATCACTATTGGAAGTACAAACGCTTTTTCAAAGGACGTGATCGTTCTTGATCTCGATGCTCACTCCGATCTCCGAGATAACTATTTAGGTGACAAATATTGTCACGCGAGCACCATGAGACGGGTTATTGATCAAGGCAAACAAGTTATAGAAGTTGGAGTGCGATCGATGTGTAAAGAAGAATTCGACTTCATTCACCAAAACCAAATTCCTGTATATAGCATCGAAACCCTTCGCCAACCAGGCACCGAGCAGGCCATACAAGAACTCAGAAAACGAATAACTGGCAAGAAAGTCTATCTTAGTATTGACATGGATGTTTTTGACCCCTCTGAGGCTCCGGGAGTTTCAACCCCTGAACCTGGAGGATTAGATTATTTTGACGCAGAAGACCTTCTCCGAAATATTTGTCAGTCCTGTCACATCGTTGGATGCGATCTTGTGGAAGTCACCCCAATTCCAGGGAACAACATCACCGAGTTTCTCGCAGCAAAAATATTATACAAAACCCTTGGATTCATCCAATGATCTTATCGGACACCCGAAAATGAAAAGTCCCAGGCACGCAGTTTGGATATGATTAGTAAAATCGATTTCCTTCACTTGTTTGTTCAACAAGCGCGCTAAGCTTATAAGTGAACTTGTCAGATGTGCAGCAACGTTTTACGAGAGGATTTCAATGGTCAAAGATCCAACTCTTCTTAGTATCACCGAAGCATCTAAACTGATAGAAGCAGAAGAACTATCACCCGTTGATCTCGTTGAATGTCAATTAGATAAGATTAAACAGCTCGATAGAAAACTTAACTCTTTCGTCACCCTTGTTCCAGAATTGGCAATACAAGCTGCAAAAAAAGCAGAAACAGAAATTCGAGCCGGAAAATATCGAGGTCCATTACACGGAATTCCTATCGGAATTAAAGATATCATTAATACTAAAGGAATTATTACTACAATTGGTTCAAGAATTTTTAAAGAACAGATTCCAAATCATGACGCAACTGTTGTTCATCGATTAATCAAGGCGGGGGCAATTCTCATTGGGAAAACTAATACCCATGAATTTGCTCTTGGTGTAACAACAAATAATGAACATTATGGCCCAACCAGAAATCCATGGAACATTGAACACGTTCCCGGTGGATCAAGTGGAGGCTCCGCCGCCGCCACCGCTGCACATCTTTGTTTTGCCGCGTTAGGTTCAGATACAGGTGGATCAGTCCGGATTCCAGCTGCATTTTGTGGCATTGTAGGACTTAAACCAACCTATGGGCGTGTAAGTCTTCAAGGAGTCTTTCCGTTAGCTATAAGTCTCGATCACGTAGGTCCCTTAACTCGAACCGTTGAAGATGCCGCCATCGTACTTCAAGAAATAGCAGGTTTTGATGAAGATGATCCACGTAGCCTCCACGCGCCAGTCCCAAACTATCGAGACAAACTCGCCAATGCAAGTATCGAAGGATTCAAAATTGCAGTATCTGAGGATATCCACGAAATCCCGGTAGATTCAAGCATCAGAAAAGCGTTCAGAGCCATAATTTCAAAAATCGAAAAGTTGGGCGGGGAAATTAATGAAGTAAAACTCACCTCAGCTAAAATATCAGAAGAAGTGTCATCAACAATCCTTTTAGCTGAAGCGGCCACCCAACATGCAGAACTCCTTGCGAAGCACTCCGATCAATATGGACTCAACGTGATTAGTCGATTTAGGGCAGGGCAGAAGATTCAGACTGATACCTACATCAAAGCTTCAAGAAATCGAGAAGTTATCACACGCGAGTTTGAACTATTGTTTCAAAAAGATGACTTCTATTTAGCACCAACCGTTCAAATACTTCCACCTAAAATAGGTCAAGAAATAGTTATGGTAGATTCCACCGAAGTTAATGTTGTGTTAGGATGCACGCAATTTACTCGACTGGGAAATCTGACAGGTATGCCCACAATCGCTCTCCCTTGCGGACGTAGCTCTAATTCTTTGCCATTGAGTGTACAGTTTATGGCACCTAAGTTGGGTGAGCCTGAATTATTGAAATTTGCCTACGCTCTTGAACAAGCTAGGTAGCAGATACGCAAAGTGCGTCACTAAATTAATGAAATCATGGCATGCACGCAATTGTCTGAACAAACTAGCTTTAAGTAGTTACGTGGAATCTTGTATCCTTGCTAGCGCGTATCGTAACTATGGTGGACTCGGAGTACACTGTATTGATTGAGAGAAGTAAGCGCACACGCATGATAGTGTGGATTGGATTGATGGCCCCAGTGATCGCGTTAGTTGGTATATTTACTGCAATTCTACTATCTCCGACCTTTAGTTGGGTCGATAATGCGTTAAGTGATCTTGGACATTGGACACGGATTGATATTGGCCCAAATCCGTTCCCTAGAGCATTGATCTTTAACTTTGGTCTGATCACTACCGGAATACTCCAAATTAGCATCATACTTATGCTGATGAATGAACTGCATGATCGACCAACGATCATTGCTATCGTTCCCTTTCTTCTCACGGCAGGGTTTTTAACCGCGATCGGTGTCTTTTCAGAAGACACCTGGTTTCGCATTAGAGATGTATCGCTCCATTACATTGCATCGCTCGGGTTTTTTATCACGTTCCCATTTGCCATGTGGTTCATGGGATTATCTTGGCTCAGGTTTCCGCGGGTACGATGGTTTAGTATTCTATCCCTGTCCCTCCCATTTTTTTCGATTTATCTGTGGTGGGGAACGTTTAGCGGGATGTTTCCATGGAGTGGTGTAGCTATTCCCGAATTATTGACCGCATTAACAGCCATTACTTGGTTCTGGCTCTTTCTTAAACTAGTCTGGGATTGACAACTTCAAATCTAAAAACGCGCGCGCGTCTTAGAATAGCCTCAACTCACCTATTGAGCCCGTAAGAATAAATACTGAGCAACATTATCAGATAGAAGATGAAATGGTCCACATTGCCTAAATCAACTCTCTTGAATAATAAACAGATGATTAATCCGATAACCCCTACTGCTGACTTTTTTATTATCACTCGCTATCAGGGACCCCCTATCGATGTCGACAAGTGGCGCTTATCTTTAGATGGCAGTATATCGAATCCTTTGAGCCTTTCCTACGAGACCTTGACGACGAGTTATTCTCGTGTTTCCGAAGTGATGACAATGGAGTGTGTGATCAATCCGGTTGGTGGAAGGCTTGTGGGAACCGCAGTGTGGTCAGGGGCACCCCTTCAAGAACTGATGAATGAAGTTGATGTCCATGATACGACGATCGAACTGTTCTGTACAAGTAGCGACGGATTAAATCGCGGATTACCCTTGACGTATTTCAATCATCCCTTAACGCTCCTAGCTTATGAAATGAATGGTCAAAGACTCCAACAAAATTACGGCTTTCCGGTGCGACTCGTAGTTCCTGGATATTATGGATTTGTATGGCGAAAATGGTTGCTGAAACTCACGTTCACAGTGGACCCCTATACAGACTCCCAATGGCTCAAGTCCATGAAAGCAATAAAATCAAAGAAGGTACAGCTCTCGACAAAGATCCTTGTTCCCCAGGATCAAGAGAAGATTCAAACCGCCCCTCACACAATTATAGGCGCCTCTTGGGGAAGTGGAACACCCATACACCGTGTCGAAGTCAGCCTTGACGAGGGCCGATCATGGACTAACGCAGAAATACTCTGGAGCACCTCCCACCCTTATGCCTGGGTGATCTGGAAGCTGATCTGGGAACCTCAGAAAAACTGTACATATACAGTAACCGCTCGAGCCATTGATACCTCAGGTAGGACGCAACTGAATGGCGTTGCTCCCTATCCATCTGGCTTCGGCTCCTGGCATCGCATACAGATCCAAACATAATTAACATTCACTCCAGGTCATCATGTTTCACTCTTTGGTATGAATGCCCGCGCATGGGATAGCGCCGAAAGACGCTCCAGGTCAGAATAGTGAAGAACGCAAAGATCGCAGCAACTACGTAGAAGACAAGACGTGGCTGCCCAAGATCCAGCAGACTCCCAACTAAGAGCGGCCCGATAATGATTCCGATATCACCGGTTGTACGAAGTAATCCCATCATGAGTCCTCGAGTGTCTGGTGCTGCGAGATCGAGGACCATGACAAAGGGCGTCGGTTGGATTAAACTAAAACCCACACCGAGCGGAACCGCGATTAGGACCAACGAGAGAAAATCAGAGGCTAGACTAAGGGCAGCGATTGCACTAGTAGCGACACCAAGACTAAGCACGAGCAGATGAGGGCGACTAATGCGCTGTTCAAGCGCGGGAATGACGCCTAGCAATATCCCTACAATAGTAGCGGAGGTCACGCTGAAGACAAGCCCGATCTGTGTCGTTGATAACCCAAGGACATCGACACCATACAACGGGATCATGGTACCACGGATACTGCTAAACATGAAAAACGTGAGAAAGGTCGCTGCACAGAGAATGAGGATTAGGGGATTAACGATCATGCCGCGTAATTGTCGTATCGGTACACGTGTGTTAGTTAACCT
The DNA here is from genome assembly GCA_026014905.1 of Candidatus Bathyarchaeota archaeon. The sequence continues at coordinate 4,134 of JAOZHK010000129.1, read as the reverse complement.
CTGCGGTCTTGCGATGTGAAGCTGCAGATTGAGCACCAGTCCGAGCAGCGTAATCCCCCCCGCGATAAAGAAAAGCAGACGAATCCCCAGCAGGTCTGATAAGACACCACCCAAGGTGGGTCCTACGATGCCTCCCATTGAAAACATACTTTGGTACCGGGCGACATTTCGCTGCCGCTGCGCAGGGGGTGCCTGCTCTCCTACATACATCAACCCCGCAGTCATCGAGAACGCAGAGCCCACACCAACGATCATACGGGAGACAACGAGCTCAACATAAGAGGATGCGAAGCCTGCGACGATATGGGAGCTCAAAGCCAGACCAGTACCGAGCACTAGGAGACTTCGTCGACCTAGGCGATCTGCCAAGACACCTCCAGGAATCTCCACAAAAACTCGAGTCAAGCCGAACGCAGACATCACGAAACCAATTAATGCATACGAGACATTGAAGGAAGCAATGTACACTGGAAAGACTGGATCAATCACGCTTATTGATAAAGCAAAACAGAATTGCGCCACACAGATTAGCAGAAAATTGCGGTGATACTCCTCCATCGCCAATTCCCAAATCTCCCTTTCATTGACCTGCTTCGAGACGCTATCTCGTACGTGATCCGAGTCCGTGTCTACTCTCAACAAAACACAAAACGAAGCATAAAAAGCTAGCTTACTTGCACGCGTGCGAGGAATAATATTGTGTAGTTAACTACACGAGTGTTAAGATTCCGATGAAGCGGACGGATAATGTTAGTCAGTCCATTCAATGGCGATCCGTCCATTATTCACACACGCATAGGCTGAGTTCTATACTTTCCATCTATATTTAGAAAATGTGTTTCACTGTAACAAAAGATAACTAAACGACGCTTATTCTACTTTAAATATATGATTAAAAAGTAAATTGTTGAAAAGAATTTCAAATTCATAAATTTTAAACCGAGTACATCTCCATCAAAGATAGTAATAAAGGATAAAAGAGCCACAAAATGAGAAAAGACCAACTAAAACTCATGGAATACTTAATTGAAGGTTTATTCTCAGATACGAGTAAACCCATTCTTGAAACAGGCATTCCGTTGCGTCAGATAATCGAGGTGTATGCCGGAGCAACCGGAATGAATGAAATGGAGATTATTGACTTACTTTTTGAGTTAGAGCAAACCGAAGTCATTTATTTTTTAAATGGATTTATTTTTGCTGGAGACCCAACGAAACCCCGGGGATTGAGTTGGTCCTTAATGAAAGAGTTATGTTCCCTTGCTTTAAATCCCAACGAAGATGCGAAAGAAGAGTTCCGTAATTTCTGGAAGCGCATTGGAGAACGGGAAGATATCAGCAATAATGGAATCATAAAATCTCAGTTAGAAACTGTAGAACAACTCGATATGAAACAGCCCCGCCGCATTGAACGTATGGTTATTGGAGATATCCTTAACAACATTCGCGTTACAGCAAATAATCCAAATCAAATTCGTTCCAAATATCATTGGTTCACTTAACTCAAACAATAACGAAGCTATATGCGCACGCGTATGATCTATTTTAGACCTAACAGAAATTGAAACACGCATTCTGGAAAATCGTGTCCATAGCCTCCTTCGAGAATGATAAACATTGGCTGGTTTAATTGTTTTAACTGTCTTCCGATTTGGAAGTATGATTCGATGCTTAATCCCAGTCCACCCCCGGGATCATGTTTGTAGGTATCAAATCCTGCCGAAACAGCAATGAGATCAGGATGAAACTGAGTCACCTGAGTTAATGCCGTCATTAGAGTTGAAAAATATTCAGTTTCGTCGATTCGAGAATTAAGTGGGTAATTAAAGCAATTCGCTTCAGATTGCCCACCAGTACCGGGATAAAAGAATCCAAAACGATGTAACGATACCACGATAACTCGGTTATCACCCAACATGATTTCCTGAGTTCCATTACCATGATGACAGTCAATGTCAAGAATAGCTATTTTTCGAACTTCCTTTGATTCTAATGCCTTTTTACATGCGAGAGCAATGTTATTGAAGTAACAGAACCCCAAGGAGACGGTGCCGAGGGCAGGTCCACGAATTCCTGCGTGATGGCCTGGAGGGCGCATCAAGGAAAATGCTGGTTGACCCGTAAGTGCAGTCTCCATTGCTTCGATAGCTGAGCCCGCGGCTAATCGACTGTAGTGGTAGATACTTGGTAAATTCGGAGTGTCCGGGTCATGCAATGTTCCATTTTTTACACGATCAATGTGTTCACGATCATGGATCAGAAAGAGATCGGTTTCAGGACAAGGGTGAGGAGTACGGATCTCAAAATTTTTAGAGACCAAGAGTTTATGCGTAGATTCAACTCTCTCAGCCGATTCAGGATGTCCTCGTTGACCGTACTCTAAACATTGGGGGGAGAAATAAACGATCATTGTGTTTCGCACGCGCGCGCGTTAATAATTAGCCTAAAGGAAGACAGGGATGTTCGAGAAGCTTAGTTTGAGTAGTAAATGGTTTTCCGCATGCACCACAAACATAATCATATGGTTCAGGTTGACACAAGTGTTCGTCAGACATCGCTGATCGACCGCATATGGTGCAGATGAACTTAGCATTCCGTGTTAACTTTTTCAATTGTTCAAGTGAAATAGTGCCATTAGTGACGAGTGAACATAAATGATGCTTATGACCAATATGGTGAGTCGCGGACCCCATTGTCATCACATCGAATTGAATGTTTTCCACCATATAAAAACATGAGTCTTAAACTACATTCACGCGCGCGAATGTTTGGTATAGCATATTTGAACATGCACTTCGATAGAAGCGAGGTCACAAACAAGGTTATAACCTCTAGGAATAACAATATATTTTGTGTAATCTAATCGTATAAGAATTGGATAGGAAAATGTGATCTCCATGAGAAGCCCAGTTCAAAAAGCAATTATGATTGGAATTGACGGCGCGAGTATGGAACTCGTGTTAAATCAGGTACGATGGGGGAATATGCCTCATGTTGCCGCGTTGTTGTCTCGAGGCGTTCATCGTCCTATGATTGGGACGTTTCCTACATTAACGCCTCCGGGATGGACTGCACTTTATTCTGGATCGTGGCATAGTACGCATAAAATTATGGATTTCACGATCCGGGCTGTTGGACAGCCGCTCAAGGAGACACAATGGGGGATTAATACTCAACTATCGCAGTCGGAATATTTATGGAACACTGCTGAACGAGCAGGAAAAACACCGCTTCTAGTGAAAGTCGAAATGTCTTGGCCTCCTACAATAACAAAGGGAATCCAGATAGAGGGAACGGGCCCTGGAGTTTCGAATCATCATCAGATCGCTGGTTATCACCTTTTTGTCACCGGAGGGTGGAAACCACGTCCAATTGGTGGCGTTAGGGACTCTGAATCCGTTGATCCGAGTGCGCTGCAGGAAGATGTCCCCTATGACCCAATTTCAATCTCCACCACTACTTCGTGGCGACATCTCCCATCATCTACTAAGCCGTGTCTTGAATTTCCATTGACAATTCAGCCCCTTAAACGAGGACGGGAAAACATGTTACGAGGCCAAAAAGGAATACCTCGACAGTTTTATGGCCTTATCTTTGCGAGCAGGACTCAAGGTTATGACCGTATCCGAATCTGCCGAGATCGAGATGGCGATACAAGTCTCACTGAGCTACAGGTAGGCGTATGGAGTTCCTGGCATGAAGAGCGTTTCGTAATCGATGATAGTGAGGTTACGGGAAATCTTCGGTTTAAATTGATTACTCTGACACCGGAAGCTGACACAATAGAGTTATTTGTCCCTCAGATTTGGCCCACGGAGGGCTATAGTTACCCCGTGGACGTGGCTGCTCAACTCTATCAACATCTTGGACCCTTTCTGCAAAATCCAGCTCGAGATGTCCTTGGATTAATCGATGATGATACATATTTCGAGCTGCTTGAATACCATCACCAACATTTAGCGGACGTTGCTCAGGAACTCACCCAACGGAACCAATGGGATGTTTTGTTCACGGAAAGTCATGCTTCGGATTATGGTGATCACTTTTTTATTGGTCAAGCGGATAAGGTGGAAGGCCTTGATCATAGTATCTTTACACGGTGTCGTGAAGGATTAGCCCGTACTTATTCCTCAA
>JAOZHK010000074.1 GCA_026014905.1 Candidatus Bathyarchaeota archaeon | reverse complement strand
TGAGTTAGCGGAGATGCTGGATCCGTTTGGTCCCACAAATGGGGCGCTTCTCCGACCCTCTGATAAGAAGGAAGCAAAGCAGATTGTCATGATTCAGTGTGCAGGTTCTCGTGATCAACGCTATAATGCCTACTGTTCCAGTATCTGCTGTATGATTGGGTTAAAACATGCCCTCATGATTAAAGAGCGAATCCCTGATGCGGATGTGAAGATGTGCTACATCGATATTCGCAGTTGGGGACGTGAACACGAAGAGAACTATTATGAAAAAGCTCGCGAAGTCGGGGTGAAATTTGTTAAAGGACGACCCACCGAGGTGATGCGCGATCCTTCGACCGGGTCTCTTGTGGTTGACACGGAGGATGCATTGCTTGGTGATTTCCTCAGTCTTGAAGCCGACCTCGTTGTCCTCTCCACGGCATTCGTGCCCGCGACTGGTACACAAGAACTTGCCGAACTGGTTGGCCTTGATCTTGGCGACGATGGCTTTTTCAAAGAATACAATGCCAAACTGCGTCCCACCGAAACCAAATTGCGAGGCATCTATATCTGTGGTGGCGCAACGTTTCCGAAAGATGCTCCAACGACGTCATTGCACGCGAGTTCCGCTGCTCTAAAAGCGGCGAAATTCATGACCGCAGGCAAATATGTAAAAGACGCCACAACCGCGGTCATTGATTCAGAACTATGTGGAGACTGTGAATTCTGCCCCGTCATGTGTCCGTATGGCGCGATACGCCTTGAAGAAGATGATGTCCACATCGTCGCAACCGTGGATGATGTCAAATGTGATTCCTGTGGTATTTGTGCGGGAACATGTCCGAAGAATGCTATCACGATTCAAGGATTAACCGAGGATCAGATCATGGCGCAGATAACTGCCTTACTTCAGCATGCTCCTAAAGATGGAAGTGTCCTTGCATTTAGCTGTGCGGAATGTGGATTCACTGCCATTGATACTGCGGGGATGGCGGCGGCCGAATATCCCGCGAACGTTCGCATCCTGAAAGTCCCCTGTACTGGCGCGTTGAAAGTCCATCACTTCCTTTCTGCGTTGAAGAATGGTGCAGACGCTGTCATGGTCGTTGGATGTAAAGCTGATGGCTGCCACTATGAAACTGGTAGTTCAACGGCAAAACGACGTGTTGAACTCACGAAAAAGCTTCTGGATCTCTATGGTTTAGGCGCAAGCCGGTTAGAAATGTTCCATAACATCAGTATCGAAGGGAAAGACTTCGTTGCTGAAGCCAACGCTATGCTCAAACAAGCGCAAGCACTTGGATCAATATAATATAAGGTGATGAAACTGTGGTCGAAGTTAAAGGCCGAATAAGTCCCAGCAGCCCAACATTTTATCAAGACGTTATGCATCGCCTCGGTGGTGAAACCCTCACCCTCTGCTACCAATGTGGAACCTGCGCGAGCAGTTGTCCCGTTGCACGGTTAACGAAACGTTTCAATCCCCGAACCATTCTTAAAGACGCAATTCTTGGGAACAAAGAAAAAGTCTTGAATGAAGGCTCAATCTGGCTCTGTACCAGCTGTTTCAATTGCCAAGAACGCTGCCCCCAAGAAATCGAGATCGCAGATATCATTTATGCGCTTCGAAATATGGCCCTCAAAGAAAAACGTGTGCCACAAGCCTTCATTGAGATGGCCTCCAACCTCGCAGAAAGCGGGCGAGTCGTGCCCATTGCGAGCTTTACTATTCGACGCCGTGAACGATCAGGGTTACCTCCCTTGATGGAGGTGGACGTCGAAGCCTTGAGTAAAATTATCTCAGCGACTGATTTCAAACAAAATGTTGAAAATGCAAAGGAGAAGAATAGCGAATGACAAGTTATGCACTCTATTTGGGTTGTACCATCCCAGCACGGCAACCCAACCATGAGTTATCGACTCGAAAAGCCCTAGGCCATCTCGGTGTCGATCTTGTTGAACTCGCTAATGCGACGTGTTGCGCACCACCCCCCATTGAATCCGTCGAGCTTAAAACGAGTACAGCAATTGGAGCCTACAATATCTGTCTTGCTGAAGAGCAAAATCTGGATATTGTGACGATCTGTGGTGGCTGCTTTCAATCATTAGCTGGTGTGAACGCACGTTTAAAACAAGATGCTCATCTCAAGGACGAGGTCAATAAGATTCTCGCGAAAACAGGCAAAGAATACAAAGGTACTCAAGAAGTCAAGCATTATTTACAAGTCCTTACCGACGACATTGGATTACCCACCATCTCCCAAAACGTCGTTAAATCCTTGAAAGGTATACGCGTCGCCTCATTCTATGGCTGCCACGTTTTACGACCCAGCGCACTCCTTAAGTTTGATGATCCTGAACGCCCACAAATTCTAGATAACTTAGTCGAAGCGACCGGAGCCCAAAGCATCGATTATTTAAATAAGAAAAAGTGCTGTGGAGGTCTCCTTCGTGGCTATGAAGATGATCTGGCCCTCGAAATTGCACGCGATAAAATAGCGAATGTGTCAAATGCCCAAGCGGATTGCATTACTACCGTCTGTCCCTTCTGCTTTGTTGCGCTCGATATTGGGCAGCTTCAACTCAACCGGAAATTCAATGAAAACTATAATATCCCTGTGCTGCATTATCCCGAATTACTCTGCCTCGCATTTGGCATTGATCCAAAAGAGATCGCGATCGGAAACCGGCGAATTAAAGCCAACTCCCTGCTGCAGCGAATCATGTAACCACTCACTCTTTTTTCTCTCTTTCTTCCAGATTATCGATATGCTCATCGAGCCTGATCAGATGCGCATCTAGCTGTGCTAAGCTCTTCTCAAAACTAACGAGGTGCCTATCAAGGTTTTCAATTGACAAATCAGTTTTGGTTAGGTGGTCATCTGTATCTAGTACATGTTGATCAAGACGTTCATCAAGCTGTGAATGCTCAGACAGGTGGTTATCAAAATCAGTAAGGTGTTGTTCGAGATTTTCAATCATACCATCCGTTTTTTCAAGCAGCTTATCGGTTTCCAGCACATGTTGATCAATGCGATGATCAAGTTTCGAATGACGGTAGAGTGCATATAGCTCCAAGGCTATCGCGATTAAAACGATGATTTCGAGGATCTCACCGAGATGCATTTCACTCAACGTCGTGAACCTACCTGCTTCCTCGATACTTGGTCTTTGCTTTATATTTCTTTTGTTCCTCAGCATACGCGTAAGCTACAGTACCATAATTTACGTACGCGCGCGCGTAATGATGTTAAATAGACAATTCTGAATACATTAAAAAATAATATTAAAATAATTATTGTTACTTTCTTTTAGAATACAATTTATATACGTTCCACCCATCTTACATGATAGAAGCGAAATATGAAAGTTTACTTAGGCCTTTCATGTAAAGTTGGGTCCTCAACACAGGTGCGAGATAAACTCCAATCATTACAGATTCCACAAGGACACATTTTCCAGTTATTTGGTCCCATCGATATCCTTATCGAACTAAGCCAGCTGGAAAGCCTCGATGAATTCATTGGAAAATGGTTCAATCCTATCAGACTGATTGGTGAAGGTGAAGGTTTAATTACTAAAACCTTAACATTTGTCGTGATTCAGGAGGGACCTTCCTTAATGGAAGCTCCCTTTGCCATCATCTTCTTGAACACTCGCCCTGAAAAACTAGAAAATGTCCGACGCGGTGTCCTTGCCTGTCCCGAGGTGATATCCGCAGACTCCGTTTTTGGCCCGTACGACGTAATCTGTCCAATCAGAGCCAAGAACATAGCTGACTTAGAACGTATCATCTTGAATATTCAGACAAGTGTCACTGGTTTAGAAAGTACTCTGACCTGCTTAGTCAAGGACGTAAGCTAACTCAGCCTTACGAGGACAACATTGGATCCTTTCTGATAGCGGATATCAAGTCATAATGCTGTATCATTTTACACGCGCGCATTCCCTTCAATACAGGAGCGAATGATTCTGCGTGTTCATCGTTGGATGTTGACTTTGTAGATGGCGCGCGCTTACGAAGCTAGATTGCTGTATCGGATTGCGGAATTTCGTTATTCTTTTTTTATCATGGGGTCGTCAATCGGATATATCGCTAACACCGAGATGAAAGAGATCCCACTCGCAACCAGAAACGTAACGACGGGATCAGAATATTGCCACAGTACGCCCCCGAGAAATGGACCTAATGTGAACCCCAGTCGATTCGCGATCTGGCGGATCCCAATCGCGACTCCCCGCATCTGGGTAGACACGAGTGTAATGATGTATGCCATCGAGGCCGGCCACGTCGCACTTCTAAACCCGGACACCGCCATATACAAAACAAGCAGAAGGACACTGTCTGTAACAAAGGGATACACGCACAACGCGATCGGAATAATCGACAATGCCCGTAACATCATCGATTTTCCTCCAATTCTATCCGTAAAATATCCGCTGGGGATCTGCGTGATGAGTGTGGACACCCCCCCTCCGATCGAGAAAAAGATACCGACGGCTGCTTTCGTAAAACCAAAGTTACTGGTTAAATAGAGCGGAATCACCAGGTTAGCCAATCCGATGCTTGCCGACGAGAGAAATTGTGATACTGTGAATCCCGCTAACGATTTCTGTAGTGACGGATGCCTTAACAGATCTAAATATGATGGTTCGTGAGATTGATCCGTTCGTGGCGTCCTCGTACCCTCAGGTAGGTGAAGGAGTGGTACGATTCCTACGAGCGCGATCGCGACTTCCAGATAGAAGACCGGGGTCCATCCCCACATATCCGCAACAACGCCTCCTATCAGGGGACCGATAATACTCGCGATAGGCCAGACAAGATTCATATATCCAAACACGCGTCCCACCGCACCTTGTCGACTCTGCTCGGCGATGAAAAGCATCCTCGCAGGAAGATGGATAGCAAAGATCACCTGATGCAGAATCGTCCAAGGCGTCGCGAAACTCCATTGATCCACGAAAGAAAGCGCGAGTGGCGGGAGAACACTCAACCCTCCACTGATCATCAACATTTTCTTCACACCATATTTCTGGGTTAAAAGGGGTGAAAAGCTCATACACGCGGTTGCGATCAGACCTGCTGATGTGACAATGAGACTGATCTCTGTGGCTTGCGCTCCCAGATCTTGTAAATACAGGGGAAATAGGGAATCAACTAATGTTCTCGAAAGAGAAAACATGAGGCTCGCCACGAAAAAAATTCGTAGTGAACGATCAATAATCGACGCCCCCATACTTTCCACGCACTAGATCTTGTGTCGCAGCGAATAATCAGTAGCCTCAAAAGATAGCATAGACTGTCTGAGCGCGTGTCTATCCCGATGAGTCTATATAAAAGTTATGATCCACAAGTCCCTGCTCCACGCGAGTGTTCCGCTTGTTACGATTATCGCGCGAGATTTCCGAGGATATCAAACTGGAGTTCTTGGAGCTCGCCTTGAATATGGAGGTGATCATATCGATCGGGATGTTGCTCTATTTCAGATTTCAAGCTCTCAGAGACCCAGAGTGTTGCCAATTGAAGCGTGTTTTTAATCCGTATTACTCGAGCGGTTGTGGCGTGCATCGGGACGCTGGTCTGTAATGCCATCCTAATGGCAGCTCGATCATTTGGTAAGAAAATTGGCGTACGTCCGGTTTCGGTATGTCCTGCGGTAA
>JAOZHK010000070.1 GCA_026014905.1 Candidatus Bathyarchaeota archaeon | reverse complement strand
ATTCATGTGATTGACGCGGCTGGAGCTACAGATTCGGAAGGGCGACAGTGTGACCCTGGAACTCAAGATCCTCTGGAGGATGTTCACTTTCTTGAACATGAGATTACGATGTGGCTTGTCCAAATCCTCCAGAAAGATTGGCGACGATTGAGTCAATCTATTGCAACTATACGGGGCAATCTTGTGGATGCGTTGTATAGTAAACTGAGTGGTCTCGCCGTTCCCAAAATAGTTATTTCTGAAGCGATCCGGAGCTCAGGACTTGATCCAGATCGCCCAATTGAGTGGACCGCAGAAGATCTCAGAGTATTTGCTAATGCACTGCGGCAACTTGCGAAACCGATGCTGATCGTCGCGAATAAGATTGATCTATCCATTTCCGAACAGAATATTCAACGCCTACAAAAGACAGACTACATGGTAATCCCCTGTAGCGCAGAAGCTGAGCTTATTTTACGCCGAGCTGCCAGCCAAGACCTCATAACCTATCGTCCTGGCGACTCAACGTTTCAATTCAAACAACCAGATAAGCTTACAAAGCAGCAAGGGCAAGTGCTTAATAGAATTCAGAAACAGATCCTTGCCCGTTGGGGAACGACGGGTATTCAATCTGCAGTGAATAGCGCCTTTTACGACCTCTTACAGATGATTACTGTCTATCCTGTCGAAAACATCGAACGGCTCTCCGACCATAAAGGTCAAATTCTCCCGGATGCGTTTCTCGTTCCCACAGGTACAACTGCGAAAGAATTTGCTTACAGGATTCATAGCGATTTAGGTGAAGGATTTTTGTACGCGTTAGATGCTCGTTCGCACAAGCGATTAGGTGAAGACTATGTTCTAGCAGATCGAGACGTTATTAAAATCGTTTCAACACAGGGAAGAAAATAGTACACGCACGCGTATCAACATGACGTTGATGGTTTCTGAGCCTTTTTTAGATAAAAATCCTGTTCCTTCTTGGAACCAAAACTTCGGATTCCCTGATTCTTAAGCTGTTTGCGAAGTCGCTTAGCGTAATCTGGAGTAATCTCTTGCTGAGACTCGAGGAAATCAATAATTTCTAATCCTTCCGCGATAGTTGTGCAGCGTCGAAGAAAATCAATTACATCGGGACTATACCCTTTCCAATCTTCCGTTGGCGAGGGATCGGAGCGGACACCGGATATGGGTATCGATTGATTTTCTCCTCGTAACTCTTGCGCTAGATGGGGAAAAATCTTTTTTATTTCGTCAATAGTCAATCCCTTTTTTGTCATTCATCTTCACCTATTCGTATCGGTGTCAAAGTCATTGCACCATTTTTCGATTGTCGATAAAAATACCCTGCCGGCACGTCTGCTGTAACCTGAGTGCCAGGTCCGATCCATGCATTACATCCAATTTTGATTCCCGGCATGATTTGTACGTTGATCCCGGTTTTGACGTTATCTCCCATAATGACACCGAGTTTTCGGCGACCGCTGTCCTGAAGCTGTTCTTTGATCCTGACGTTGACATTTGCTTCGTTGAATCGGAGATTTGCGGTGATGGTGCCTGCGCCGAAGTTACACTTAGCGCCAATAATACTATCGCCAACATATGAGAGATGGCCGATATGCGTTTCTGAGAGAATAATGCTGTTTTTCACTTCGCATGCATGACCGATTCGGACGTCGTTTGCGATATTGGTAAAGGGTCGAATGTAGGTATTTGGCCCAATATCTGAGTGCCGTCCAATATAAACAGGGCCTTCAATATAAACTCCTGATCGAATTCGCGCGCTTTTTTCGATATGTACAGGTCCGCGGATAGTGGTGCCAGGCTCTATCTCTCCCTGCACTTGGGGCATGGGGGTCTTGAAGGAGAGTAGTCGTTTGGATGCAGTGAACAAGTCCCAGGGTCTTCCGATATCGAGCCAGTGTTGGGTAGGTAGCTCGTTAGGGAGGAAGGACATTTTACAAGCAATCATGGTTCGGATGGTATCAGTGATCTCTAGTTCTCCGCGAGGAGATTTAGGTGTGTTGTGTATTACTGGGAAGATTGATTTGGGGAATATGTAGATACCCGCGTTAATGAGGTTTCCATAGTTGGCGGTTTCAGGCTTTTCGATGATCTGAGTGACTTGTCCGTTCTGAATCAGCGTGACGCCATAGTGTTGAGGGTTAGTGACTTGAACGACGCTTATCACCGGGGTGTGATGAGTGTGGTGCAGGCGAAGAAGAGAGCGAATAGCATCTGGGTGTACTAAGAGATCGCCGTAGAGGGTGAGGAAAAAATCATCAGTCACTATGGGTTCGGCACACCCTACCGCGTGACCAGATCCAAGATACGCGTCTTGGCGAACATATTTGATATTTAAATTCCAGTTGGAGCCGTCGTGGAAATAATTTTTTAGAAGCGTTTCATGGTAGCCTGTTATCAGGATAATGTCGTGGATTCCATTCTCTCGTAAGGCTTCGAGGAGATATTCTAGCAGAGGTTTACCTGTGAGTGAAATCATATGTTTTGAGCGTGTTAACGTTAGAGGTTGGAGACGGGTACCTTCTCCAGCAGCGAGAATAACGGCTTGCACCTCGTATTCCTCATGATTAACTCGGAAGCCACGTTTATCTTTCTTTTGGAAGAAATCGTTGAAGAGGATCTGTGGCTAGGACCTGTTGTAACTGCATATAGGTGTTAATCCGGTAATTACGTCATTGTACACTTCACAGATACGTCTCACAAAAAGCAGATCTTGGCATTTCACATTGATATCGCAGCAACATGTTGGAGATATAGGGAAAGTAATATGTAGAAACTGATCAATTCTTCCAGTTGCTGTCTTCTCATCAAGAATTTGAGTTATATCAGGATATGTTGATTGGAGGCGGTTTATCACAGATTGCGGAGTATCACAAAAAACTTCGAGATCTATATCACTCCCTTGTCGGGCGGGTCCTCGCCAGACGCTTCCGATTAATCGTGGATTGAAAGAATGGAGTAATTGCATGATCTGTAATGCGTGACACGCGCGCGTAGTGTTATCAGTAATTGATTGCGAGCTGATCCCCCGATCTGGCTTGATAAAGCGTCCAGCGCATGAGCAACTTGCGCATTAGTCGGTAATATCTGTGTGTAAATTTCGAGCAGCAGCTTGTTTTGCGGATAAATAGTTCTCGGTAACGTGACGGTAAAGCAACTGTGCTGCTTCTTTCGCAACTTTTTCTCGTTGGATCTGTCTGAGAACTCGAGTTGATACCATGACCTATGCAAGGACTTCGATGTTTTCTGAGGAAATTGCTTCAGGAGGGTAAGTAATCAATTTTGATTTGCGAATACCTACATGGCGTAGTGGTACAATCTTTTTTGCTTCATTGTAGATATCTGATGCAATTTTACCGAGAACCGCTTCTTGAACAAATTGCTCAAAGAATAGTGAAGTGGCTCTTTCAGCCACAATTTCCCGAATAATCCGTCGAACATTCAGTATTTGAGATTGCCGGACGCGGAGAACTGAGAAAGCGACGATGGAAACGCGGAGTTGAAAGTCATCTTTGGTGGTAATATTCACGATCGCGTCAATTCGAGTGCTTCCACGACGCACTAAGCTTCGCAGATAATCTCCAGTATACTCATGTCCTTTAAAGATCGTTTGGGCGACGTTATCTTGGAGTTCAACAACTTGAAAATTGAGTTTTAAGTGATATTGGGAAATATCTTCAGTTATATCGTATAAGGTAACTCCAATGACCCGTCCAATCATATCTTCGGCGCTGTTGGCAGGGACAGATGCAATTAATTTCCCTCCGAAATAAGATGGACTATTTACGTTATACCAGTCTTTCATGCGCCACTTATCCTGGATTCGACGGCGTCGTCTAGACAAATGTAAACCTCCAATTTCCTGATAGAGAAATGAAGAAGAACTAGAACTTTAAAAGGTTTGCTTTCTCACGCATTGTCTAGAACAGGAAAAGTCTTTTCAACAATTTGTATGTTAAGCAGTAGATCATCAAGAGTCGCTAGTAAGGTACTAAGTCCTTTTGTGCTGACGATGTGGATCGTGACCTCGTGTTCATGATAATGCGAGGTGATATGTAATCCATCTGGAAGATGAAGGTTATCAGGAGAAATGGCTTTGACGATAGTCGTTGCTTGTTGGGCAGAAGGATAAGTAAAGGAGAGAGTGCTTCGAGTTATTTCATCTGCAAGAACCCATGGCAGCACGTCGCGAAGATCGGAAGATGGGATTGCGATATCAGCAGCATGCTTAATTGCAGAGTCTTTGGCGTTGAAAGCGATACTTAACCCTGCATGGTGAAAAAGGGGGAGATCGAATCGACTATCTCCAACGACTACGCAGTTCTCTGGCAAGATTTTTGTACGAGTACAGAGCTGTGTTAGTATGTCCTCTTTGTTGTCAAGGGTAACGTAGCTATTCCCTTCTCCGGTCAAATATCCCTCAGCATCGGTTCTCAATTCGTTAGCATAAACATAATCGATATCAAAGAGCGAGCGGAGTCGGTTGGCCAAGGGCATCAACCCACTGCTAATGATAGCTGTGGTTTTTCCAGCTCGACGTAACTGAGCGAACGTCGTCATCACTCCCTTCATGAGGGGGACCGTTGTAAATAACTGCTGAATCTGATCTTGATGAACCCTGCCCCAAAGGTTGATATCAGAGCGCATGAATTCGGCGTAAGTGATTTCACCCTGCAGATGCCTTCGAAAGTTGTCGACATTATTGACGGAAAATGCTCGATGAATGACCTGCCAGCTGCTATCAATATCAACAAGCACTCCATCCATATCAAAAACCACCAGTTGTATCATATCGCTTCTTCCTCCATTAGATTCCAAGCATAATTAGTCCCATCGCGATTAAAGCTCCCACAGTTGTAGAGCCAAGATTCACGAAGTTATTATCAATGAAGGCATATCCTTTTTTCAAGCTGGTTAAGCAATTACAATGAGTCCTTCTTTCCGTCTCTTGAGAACAGATTGGACATTCATACCTGCCTTGAAGTGTCGCACCGAGAATACTGTCAACGATTGAACCAAGAACCCCGGAAATGAGGCTGATCATCCATAATTGTAGAGGAGACAATCCACCTAGGCCGATAACCGATGCCACGATTGCTATTAAAAACGTACCAAGTAATGTTGCTAATTCACCTAGTAATGTGACGCCACCTGAGACACCTCGTTTAACTCGTTGGCGTAAAGCGGTTATTAATCGGGGTTCATTTATGCTTAATAACCCAAGCTCAGTTGCAAGAGTATCTGCAGCAGCTGTACTAACAGCCCCTAAGAACATTACTTCAAATATTACTGAATTAGTGAAACCGTAACCGACAGAGGATAAAATGGCAATGCCTCCATTTGCCATGACATTTCGCCAGCCTCGGGCACCTTTTTTCTCATGAGCTGAGTACAAAACGGTTTTCTGATCATATCGATACTTAGTTGTGATGCTAGCGATGATTAAGAATGAGGCAAGAAGAATGAACCATTGAATGCCTCCAAGAAAGATTACGGCGCAGCCAATGGCTGTCGCTGCAGTAAAGCCTTGAAGGTCAAGTACATTTAAGCGGTAAGAAATATATCCAAATGTCACTACAATCAGAACACTTATTGTCCATAGGATGAGATTTTCCGTCATGGATTTAGATTCCTGGTTCAGAATGACTCCGTAACATTCCCGCCTTTTTTAGCCATGATTGATTGATAGAGTTTGTTGAGGTGAATAACAAGTTCATCCACACTAGATCGCTTGGATAAGATTAATGGAACTTGTTCGACCTCTGCTAATCGAATCGCAAGCTCATCTACCTGTTGAGGTCCATGGATGATAACCATATAAGGCTTTAATGGATGCACGCGAATGGCAACCATTGGTGATCTCCCTAGAGAAACGTTCGCAAAGACCAAAGCTCGCTGAGTAGTCGTCCCAAATATTTGATATGCATTCTGAGCAGAGAGCGTTTGAATCGCTTTGATACTATCAAGGATCGTGAAACCATAAACTTCCCGCTCGATGAGGTGAGGACACGCCACAAGAACTCCCTGAACCGCACTTACGAGTTTCTTGCCTGAAACACCACTCGGAAAATCTTTCGTATCTAGGATCGCATCGATGGAACTCGAGAAATGTCGAGCCCATTCTCGAAGATAAGTTCCTCCACGTGCTTCATCGATTGAGATTAAGGCAAGCACGAAACGGCGAATAAAACGCGCTCCAGGACTTCGACGATTATTTTCATAGTCACTGATGACTGAGGGTGAGATACGCAGTTTCTGAGCTAGGTTGGATTGAGTTGTATGGAATATTCGTCTCCATTTTTTAAGAGTACTCCCCGGATTAGACGAAAACACGAGTTCGCCAGCAATTCTTTTGGCAAGAACATCATTAATTGGTGACGAGACGAATTTTAACTCACCCATAGAATCCTACTTCAACTCGCAGACTAATGAGAATATCTGTTGTTAAGAACATTAAAAGGATATCATAAATAATATCGCGTTTTTTAAAGTAGAACACATAATAACCTACCTTAACATGTGATTGAATATGCCTGAATCCCAGTTTCAAACTTATATTCGTCAATCTGTTGAACGACATAATTCCCG
>JAOZHK010000084.1 GCA_026014905.1 Candidatus Bathyarchaeota archaeon | reverse complement strand
ATTATCAAGACATTTATTGATATTTTTTCGTTTAGAGTAGTATTTTTCTCCGGGTAAATTAATGAGGTCTGAGACTTTGTAGAGATAATCCCAGCGCGCGCGTATATTTATTGCGTAGTATGTCGAAAATGTCCGAGGTTTTCAAGCACTATTCCAGAGATGAAATTACCATTGGATTTATCGCTATGAGTGTTGTTATCGTACATATCATGCTATTTATTCTGACGTAATGACCAATAACCCACTAGTGTATCCTACTAATTCATCGGTGCTATCGTTTCACAAATTGAATAGCTAGCTAGCGCGTACGCGTGCGCTCCATCGACACATTTGTGAGAAACCATAAACCACAATCAATATCATAATATGTGTACATTATTCAATAGATCTAGATGAAACTTAAACGTGTGTTAACGATCGCGGGTTCGGATTCTGGGGGCGGAGCAGGCATTCAAGCGGATTTAAAAACCTTTGCCGCGCTTGGTGTTCATGGAATGTCGGCAGTCACCGCGATTACGGCGCAAAATACTGTGGAGGTGACCCGGGTTGAGGATGTTTCCCCAGAACTCATTGAAGCTCAAATCCATGCCGTCATCACGGATATTGGTGTGGATGCGATTAAAACAGGGATGCTGCATACCGCGAAGATAATTCGCGTCGTTTCACGACTACTAACTCAGGACAATGTACCAACTGTGGTCGATCCTGTTATGATCGCAAAAAGTGGGGCACGACTCTTAGAGGAACCAGCTATCCAGGTGCTGATAACTGATCTCCTCCCTAAGGCAACCGTAGTTACCCCCAATGCTAGAGAAGCAGAAACGTTATCAGGCCTTCCGGTCACCACCCTTAAGGAGGCTAAAGAGGTGGCGCGAGTGATCGCGCATTTAGGGCCTGAAGCGGTAGTCATTAAAGGAGGACACCTCCCGGGACCTGAAGCGATTGACGTCGTCTACTATAAAAACGATTTCACCGTGCTTAAAACCCAACGAGTGCCTTCGACGACAACCCATGGCACTGGTTGCAGTTTTGCCTCTGCAATCGCTGCTGAACTCGCCAAGGGGTCACCCCTCCTTACGGCGATAGATGCTGCAAAACACTTTATTCACATGGGTATTCAACATGGCCTCGCACTCGGTCATGGATCGGGACCAGTCAACCCCATGGCACAGTTGTATCAGAATGTCGCGAAACATCACATCTATACTCACATGATAAATGCGCTGAACAAGCTCACTGCAAGTCATATGGTTGCACGGCTTATTCCTGAAAGCCAGAGCAACCTGGTGATGGCGCTACCCTACGCCACGTCACCCAAAGACGTGATTGGTATCCCAGGACGCATTGTGAAAATCGGAAATCGCGTACATGCGTCGTCATGTCCCACATTTGACGTATCCAGCCATGTTGCTCGGACGGTTTTAGTTGCCATGCAATATGATCGCAAGATCCGATCTGCCATGAATATCCGCCATTCTCCAGAGATCCTTGATCGCTGTCGCGCATTTGGATGGAGCATCTCCAGCTATGATCGTCGGGAGGAGCCTCCTGAGATCAAAGCGATCGATGGCCAAACAACCTCATGGGGCGCGCATCAAGCTATTAAAGCCGTGGGGCATGTTCCACGCCTCATTTATCATGAGGGCGATTGGGGGAAAGAACCGATGATCATCCTCTTTGGACAAACGCCTGACGAGGTGGTTCAATGCGCAGTGCACATTGCGGATAACCTGTGAATGAAGGATTCATACTAGCATCTGAGGAGTAGCTGTGACGACATCTATCAGTTTTCAAAACGCGATTGGACAGTATACGATAATCATTGGCGATGTCGGTTCAGGGAAAACACAATTGACGTTGCGGTTGGTGGATGAAGCGATAGCCTCAGGTATGAGCGCGCACATCACGATCATTGAGATGGCGCCCACCACAAGATTTGTGGACTCATTGAAAGTTGGAGGACAACTGCGAGAGTCGGCTCCACACTTGACCGCGGTTCGTTATTTAGTTCCCACCCATGTCGAGACGCCTCGACTCAGAGCACGATCGCTCCGGGAACTTCGGCACTTAGTGGCCCTCAATAAGCAGCGTATCACTCCTCTTCTCCACACCTTTCTCCACAAGCCATCATCTATCCTCTTCATCAATGATGTCTCGCTCTACCTCCAAGGAGGCATGCTCTCACTTGTGACTAAGGTCATCCATACAGCCGAAACATGTATTGTCAATGGATACTACGGTCAATCTATTCAGACAGAGATCGAGGACCCGATCTCACGCATTGAACGCTGCCTCATGGACCATCTCATCGAAGAGGCGGACATTGTGATTAGGCTCAAGAAGAAGTTTCGAGACTAAAGCTGGGGATGCGTCGTATCACTAGTAAGACCACATATCCTATGATGCTTCCTGGAATGCTACTTGCAGAAAACGCGATGATAAAAGCTTCCACGGTCATAGTCATGCCGAGCATTGGACCAATCACAAGCGCGCTCAGTAATGCACCAATCACCCCTGTGCCAATGACTTCGCTCAGTGCCGCATAATCTTTTTTCAGATAATGATACGTGATCCCGACTACCAAGGCTCCTGGGATTCCCCCGGGAAACGCAAACACTGTTCCCACGCCAAACAAATTTCGAATAATGCCTGCAACGGTCGCCATCAGGGCAGCATACCAAGGGCCTAACAGGACTCCAGCGATCGCATTCACCATATGTTGCCACGGAAACGTTTTTGTGGGTCCAACTGGAAAAAAGATCGGTGAGAGGGCAATCGCTAACGCTGTAAGGACAATAGCTAAACTTAGTTTACGTGTATTTACATACGTCATCGTCAACATCTCCAGACAAACACAAGTTGTGACGTAGTAAAAGTGATTAGTGAGAACCAGTTACGTTGTTTCATGGCTTTCCCTCCGCCAGCATTAACTGGATCAGGTTCAACGGGTCGATGATAAGCTCCTCCTCTCAGCCAGGTGACACCCAGCTCCCCGCACTTTATTATTTATTTTTCGTTACATATAAGAATTAGTGTCAATACTTTTCTTTAATTTTTTGATATCGCATAGAGTCTTTATACCTGGAGAAATCCTTATTATTCATGAATTATTCACTTGTTTCTGATCGTGCTTATGTAGGTGAACACAGTGACTGAGTTCTCCTCAGCATTACGTAACATAGCTTATCCAATCTGGGAAAAGATACTACAACATCCGTTTTTACGCGAAATGAGTGAAGGCCGGCTTCCCCTTGATAAATTCAAGTATTATCTGAAACAGGATTATTATTATCTCAAGGCCTTCGTCCGCTGTTTAGGCTTAGCAGTGGCTAAAGATGTTGAACGAATCAAGGATTTTTCATCATTATTACATAATTCAATCACGATCGAAGTTGAAAAGCTAGAGTGTATTGGACAAAGCCTAGGCGTCTCAGTAGAAGAGCTGAGAAATGTAAATCCCGCACCGACCAATGTAGCATATACGCGACACTTGCTGTTTATTGCGTATGCCAAGACTGTGGGAGAGTTAATGGCAGCGCTACTTCCCTGTATGTGGACGTATCAGGAAATCGGTGAAATGTTGATTGCTCACACAGGTGTCCGTCGTCACTCAGCCTATTTCGAATGGTGTGGCATGTATGCGTCACGACAATACAAGCAACTTGTTGATTGGTATAAGACGTTAGTCAATCTCCATGCAGAAACCTCTGGAACACCGATTCAAGACGAGATGCGCAATCACTTTCTACTGAGTAGTCGATATGAGTATCTGTTCTGGGATATGGCGTATACGAAAGAACGGTGGTCCATCTAGCCATATGAGTAAACTAGGTACGCGCGCGCGAGGGAAGCGCGTTGATAGGTCTTCAGGTCTCAGTTGCGTCTATTGTGGGAGTCGGTATGTCAATTACACGAATTACTGTGTGATGTGCAATCGCATTCAACCCAAACGGGACACACGAACGAAATCGACCTGGAAGCTATCGAAAGCAGACCAAAAGCGACTGCTTCGAGCCATTCAACGTGGAGTGGAGTCCGGGACCCTCAATATGGCAGCTCTCGGCAGAACGTATGGTGTCAACCCCGGCACGGTCGCCTACTGGAAGAAAAAGCTCGGGAAAAACGTCAAGTTAGCTAGCAAGGGTGGACTCGTCAATGGGTGATGAATGAAGACCAGGGACGCGCGCGCATAGGCGCTAAACCAAACTGATGTGACAAAGATTAGCTAACTAGTATCTTTAGTCTCATGATTCCTGAGGTAGTCGCGTAGCGCTTCTCGCACAATTTCAGACACGGCGACATAATGTCCCTTCGATGCTGCTAAATACTGTTCGAGTTTGTGGTAGAGTCTGTCAGGGATTTGAATGTTGCGATACTTCGCACGCGGCATAGCATTATGAGAATGCTGGTATGTGCAATTAAAGATTGTGAAATCCGCGAGCTATTTACCTTATACGCAAGTGCGTTACATATAGAGGGCGCGCACGTATGCCCAGAACGCGTATATCCAACACCTCGTTGGAATTCATGGTAGCAACGGCCAAAGATTCTCGAAATACGAGGATTCACGAATGACGAGGAGTGATTTCGCTTCCCAGATGACCCGGTAAACGTACACAGAGGTGGGTCTTTATAGCCCGCTATACGTGCGCGGGTATGTTTGTTACGAGTCTGGCAGGTTGCATATATAGTAGCGCTTCTCGAGGGGAGTGGATACAAGGTACCTAATTTATATGTAACAAAACATAAATAACAATGCATTATGATATGTGTTAATACGTGCTTGCGCGAAAGCCGATCTTAACATGAAGGAGTGAACGCTCCGGATGGCTTTCCTCGGCCTAATAGATCAGTGGGTGAAGCCACGGTTGGCTGTTTCGCTTGTGATATAACAATGACAGTAATTGGAACAAAAGCACTCAGTTCGACACTCATTTTTGACACAATCGTTCCATCAAGCATATTCCAGAAAACTTTTCACTAACTTGCTGCCAGAATCCTCCATAATAACTCCTATAAGTGTACTCATAATTCTTTATATTATATCTAGAAATCATTTCTAGAACCTTAATACGGTGCGCTTCCTGTTCCAGGAGAAGATGACTGTATGTCTATTGAAGGAAGAAAAGTTGTCCAGTATGATGCATCATTTCCAATGATTGGGGAACTTCTGTACGAGTTTAAGGTGTATTGTGACCTCAAGAATTGGACGGCGCACAGTATCGGCGATTTAATCGAAGCGGACAACGAATATCACAAATTTTTCTGGATTCGCGGGCTGTATTTGAGCACGTTTAAACGAATTGTGTCCAATCCGTCATGTGCGCTCGATGAAGGCCTTTCCTGTCGAACTGTGAGGCCCAAATACATGGCTTGGGTGCTGCCCGTTACTCCTCCAACGCTATTATGGTTGTATCTAGTGAAGGAAGCCCCCAAACTGTCGAAAACCGTGGCTCTCTACGACTTAAGTCGGGCGTATGAGGGAGAAGATACGAGCCTAAAGCTGAATGAGACCCCCAGCGTCGTCTTTGAAGGGTTTGAGCAGTTTCTCCAAGAGAAATATGGAATACGCCTCATGTCTTTGATCAGCAGAAGACCTTCACCAAACCGTTTTTCCAAGTTGACACCACACCAATAGTTGAACGAGGACCAAAGAAAACCTGCTTAAAAAACTGACAAGTGCGCGCGTATGCAGCACGTGCATGAAATCGAGACTAGCACGCTAGGTGAAGAAACAAATTGTCGGAAAAAGAGAGTCAGTGCCCTCATTGTCAGAAGACGATTGAAGCCATTGACATCGCATATTGTCCGCTATGCGGAGCATATCTTGAGGTGGCTCCTCCTGATTCTGGTTGGTATCCTGACGCTTTGGCAATCGGCCATTACTTGACCACTGGAGGACAAACCGGGTTTGCCTTTGAACAGGGGGGGCGATCAGGGTTTACTGCTCTACGTGTCGAGCAACACTATTGCTCAACCTGTGGCACATATATTCCTTCAAGAGAAGTAATTGAGGGGAAATGTCCTCAATGCCATTAACCCTTACGCGCGTGTGTTGTATCAGAGGGATCACAATCTCTGCGCGGATGAAAAGGATCTAGCTAGCTAGCTCGTTGTCAGCATTGGTTCCATGACCAACGTTCGTAGACAGACAGCGTTTTGTTACTAATGCATATTCCAGCTAGCTAGACTGTGAGGACGCGGTCGCTAGAGTAGCAGAGTTTTACGTAAATATCGAAGCCACGCCTTCACGAGTAAAATAAACTCCAGCCCTCGCTCACACCCACGATTTCATTATCTATAATATCGTGAAGTCTCAGTAATCGTATAGTATCGACGGTTCTGATCGCGCGCCAATAACCCGCGTCGTTCTAGATCGTGGATGATGTCCGCGAGGTATTGCCACCACGCGGAGTACAAAAAAGGCAGGATGAGCCTGCGGGCTTCAAGTCGCGTGGCCAACTCCCCGTATATGACATCATGGAGACGTCGTGGTTGTTTGCAGTATTCGAGCACGCTGAGGGCCACGGGACCCAACGACGTGGAGGTCATGGTGGTGATCCTCTGGTCTTCTAGACGCTCGCTCCGTGTGCTGAATCGTCCGTTTCCGACAGGTGCTCGATCCAATGCCAGAGGTTGTTCAGCCACGTACGCGCGCGCGTTTGACACGATATACGTTGCTTTAAATATATATGTACGTACTATATTCTTATATTAGTTGGTTATTGCACTCAATTGCTGGCAAGGCGAGAGTAAGGTCAAAAAATGGGGTGATGTTCAAGCAAGAATTGATGCATGCATGCCTTTTACGTGTGAAATATATCTGAGGAGGTGAAATGGTGAGGCGAATTAACCTGGACTTGAAACGATATGTGGGAGATAAAGGTCAGCACATCGTCCATGATTGCGATCATGAACAAAGTAGTGACTGCCGGATCGATGGCATCGTAGCCACACATAATGCGGTCACGTTTGCACCAGATACTTTTGAGCAAGCTGAAAAAGAGGGATATAGTGCTTGCCCGTACTGCAGCAAAATCTAAGAACACTTCGCGTACATATTTATAACGCTACACTCGAGCGTTGATATCTTGGCATCCCCATCTATAGAATTGCTAAATAACATTTCTACAATCGTCAATAGATCCATAGCTAGCTAGCCGATATACGCGCGCGTGCATAGCTCTCTTGAGATGTACTTCTGATGCATTCCTCACCCACGGAGAGACATGGACCTGGCATCGTCTTGAAGCTCGGAGACCGATGACTTACAAGCCCGCGCGCGATCGCATCTTTTCAACCATTCCCCCTCTCATTAACAACGCGCTTAACATGTGAATGGAATCACATTCACAGTTCTGCAATTGTGATCGAGAATTGTATAACCTATAGCATTATGGTCATTGCAATGACGATGATTCTATTACCGATTATCGCTTTCGGTGCGATCCTAGCTCTAATCTTGTCTTTTCGCCTCGAGCCTAATCAATCCATTACGTGCCCTCATTGTCACCTGGAGTTCACAAAAGACTTGTATACTGTTTATGATCATACGTTGGTTGCATGTCGATTCTGTCATCGATGGATGCATATCCGCAAGATTCGCAACGCCCATTTTACGGATAAAATATGGTAGCGCCCACGCATGAGCGTGCACACGCGTACGGGTAGGATACAAATGAGTCGAAAAATTCTCATGCAATATATCGTTCCGATTGTGCGACAACTCTTTCCCACTGTAGAGATTGATGACCGGTTGTTGCGTTATTTGGATCGGGAGATCACGTTTAGCTTTGGCGTCATAGGTGGATGGAAACACTGTGACGATCTGGAAGCGAAAATTCTTGTCGCGTTCGCGAAGGAGAATCCGGCACAATTTCGTGCATTCATTAAAAAACTCATGGATGACTTTTTCGAGAAGAATACACAACGATTCAACGCGTGCACATCAGACCCAGAAGAGTTTCCCGATCGCTTAAAAGACGCTCGAAAAAAGGGTGATGAGGTCTTTGTGGTGTTGTAGCTAATGCGCGGAGAGTTAAGCGCGCGCGTAGCATTTAACTGTAAAATTAAAGAACTGCCCAATATTTAAGTGGGTTCCAATCACGCGCGCGTGCAGTTACTCACCTCAATCTTTTATCGAGGATTCGAATCAGTGAATCCAACAGATGATTCATGATCCAACCTCGCAAATGAGTTAAGAATTGACTAGCGTCGCTTTATTCGGATAACATGAAGAAGGAATGAAGTCTGGTCATACAGTTTTCAAATTTTAAAGCACGACGCCAGTTGATCAATAAAGGCTATGTTTACACATATCGTACGAACAAGAGAAAGAAGATAGGTAAAGATTGGGCTTGTGAGGGATGCGGCAGACCCAAACTCTGCGATGTACATGTGCATCACATAGGCATTATCAATACGATTGTGGATATATACCCGTATATCGAGGGTTCAGGATTTAGGAATATTCATGAATGGCTAGATGCTATTGCTCGATTGAACAAGAAACCCCTGTTCCCCGGTCATCTCTACGCTGTTTCAGTTATTGGTGATAAGCCGCAATGAGTTTACGTGCGCGCGTCTGCTTCTCTAGCTAGCTAAATCGTGACAACGCTCCACAAATACAGCCCTTGAATTATATTTAGACAAAAGCTTGCTAGCTGGTGTGATAGATGCCCTGCCAGAACATGAGTTCATAGGCTTGAATCATCTGGGCTACACGCGTCAGCGCGTTCATCATAGTATTGTGATGTGTGAGGATGGCATCTGCTGTTGCTTCTAACGTTGCAGCGGGTTGGGAAAATAGATCCAGAAACGCCGTGTCCTCGATGTGATACTGGTTGCGAAGGGCGCCTGCAAGTCGCTGACAATTAACGCCCCATACAGGCAGATTGACGATGAGCGCAACCACCTGCTCTTGCGGTGTCGCATACTGGGCCAAGGTTGCAAGATAATGGGCATAGGTGACGGCTTCCGCGCGTGGTGGAGTTGTCACGAATGATATAGGTAGTCCCATCGCCGCACCCAGTGTGAGAATCAGTGGAAGCGCCTGGGCGTCGCCTTCCTGAATCGAGTGAAAAAACAGGTACTCCTCCGTAGTGGTGGATCGGGAAGCCATCAAGGCTAAGCTGCGGACATCATGACGAATGATGTAATGTTGATTGATCACAAACGCCTGCAATTTGCTTTGGGGTAGGATTCCTTGCTCAGCATCAGCGAGATAGGGGTGATTCAGAATTTGGCGATTGAGTGACGATAAGCGCTCCCGGATTACATGAAGTAAGGGCGTAGTCATCAACGCACGTCCCTATGTAACGAGTATCTTCATGATAGTTTGCTCCGTATTTTAGGTTATTTTTGTTCATCGAGTTAATTGCTAGCTTGAAAGGTGACTAGTCAAACTGCGATTCCTCACCCATTCCGCGCGCGCGCGTTACCGTCTTTGTACACGGACGATCACATAATCTATGAACGATTTTAGCTATCTCTTCACATGTAATACTCATTTCATTACACCACTTTGTATATGTGTAAATACTTATTAAAATCGATCTAAATAGAGTACTGGATACATATATATCATAAACTGGCTATCTACTTGCTTGGTGATTATAGTGTCGACACTCATCGAAAAAAATGCTCCAATCAAATTATCTGATATTGATCTCAAACCCCGTGGACAGGTATATTCAAGCCCATCTTCGTGGCGAGATCAAGTTCTGTATTTTTTACTTCCGGATCGATTCAGTGATGGTCGAGATCAGGATCGGCCACTTTTCGATCGGTCAGATATGCAGCAATTTAAAGCCGATAAATGGAAATGGATGGAAGCAGGGAAAGCATTTCAGGGAGGCACGCTCAAAGGCATAGAGAGCAAACTGGATTATCTTAGGACACTAGGCGCTACAGCGCTTTGGATCGGTCCAATATGGCATCAGCGAATCGATCTTGACACATATCACGGCTACGGAATCCAGAATTTTCTAGACGTCGACCCACGATTTGGAACCCGTCAAGATCTGAGAGATCTAATAGACGCAACCCACGAGAAGGATATGTACGTGCTCATCGACGTGATCTATAATCATTCCGGGAACAACTGGTTCTATCGCAATTTCAATGGTAATGCATGTGATGCTATCCCATATCGTTACAAACCTACCTATCCTTTCAATGGATGGAGGTCAAAAGGAGGACAACGAGTCGATCATATCATTGAAGTTGGTGATGCTGTATGGCCTGAAGAATTCCAGAATCCCGAATGGTATACCCGTGCCGGCCAGATTCAACGGTGGGATCCCGAACCATGGGAACACCCTCTACATCCAGATTGTGAATTCAGACGTGGAGATTTTTTTGATCTCAAAGACCTCGACCACAGTAATGACGAAGTCTTGGATGCTCTAATACGAGTTTATCGATATTGGATCGCATTGAGCGATTGTGACGGTTTCCGTATCGACACTGTCAAACATACATCATTTGAGGCTTCACGGAACTTCTGCGGAGCCATCCGTGAATATGCCGAGTCAATAGGTAAAGAGAATTTTCTTCTTCTTGGAGAAGTGACTGGCGGGTCGAAAATGATCCGTGATTACTTGGAAATCTTCGGGAGAAATATTGACGCTGCACTAGATATTGGCGCCCCCGCAGAACGTCTCGCAGACATGGTGAAAGGCTATGGAGACCCCCAAATGTTCTTTAATCAATTTGGTGGTCAAGATGAGTTTGGAAGCCATCGAATGATTGGACGATATCATGTTTCGATTCTTGATGACCATGATATGGTTGGACGTCAGAGCGGTAAACGCAGATTCCTTGCCGGCAATAACATCGACAATAAATATGAACAGGCTGCGCACGCCGTGGGCGTCCAGTTAACAACACTTGGCATCCCGTGTATATATTATGGAACAGAGCAAGCATTTGACGGTTCCGAAGATCATCATGATATTGATATCGAACCAAGCTCTAACGGTATTGACTATAGTGACCGATATGTCCGTGAATGTATGTTTGGAGGCACATTTGGCGCATTTCAAACAGAGGGCTGTCATTTCTTCGATAACGAGCACCCGACATATGTGCGTATTGCCGCAATCACACGGATACGCAATCGTCAAGACATAATTGGGCTAACACTGCGACGCGGTCGACAGTATCTACGGAAAACCTCAATCAGCGACACACATCCATTCATCACACCGCAGTCAGGGGAATTAGTTGCTTGGTCCAGGGTCTTGTATGATCAGGATATCTTGATTATTCTCAATACCAACGGTGCACAGAATGAAAGCGCATCTATTTTACTCGATTCTCGATTTCATCCAGAAGGATCTAACATGAGATTTCTGTATAAAGGCGATTGGAGTGATGCAGAACTGAAAACCCCGCCAGTGTCAGAGAGTATTCCTCTAAAACATGTTAATGGAACCGCGTCAATTGACATTGATCTACCTCCCGCTGGAATGGCGATTCTTGTCTGATATAGTGCGCGCAGGTCCTCGACGAGGCGAATAAAAGTGGGTTCATGCCTCATTATGGTAAGGATGGTCACGTGAATCCCTGGAAAACGTTTGTTGTCTTGCGGTGGCGTTGATGCCAGTACTATACGTGTGCAAGCATTGTGACGTCGTGCTCTATGACGTGCCGACCCGCAGTGAGATGTATGGCAAACCCCTCAGGACGCCGCGCAGGGTCTTAACATTAGTCCAGATGCGGTGTCCCCGCTGTCATCGCGAGTTCTCTCTGGATTCCGACACCTACGAGATCAAGCTGCGGTATCAGGCGTTCAACGGCACCCCACAAGATGTGACGTGTTGACCTACGATTCTTGGACCACGCCCAGCGCACGCGTTAAACATGAAACAGACGTGGGTTCTCGTAAGAGGCTTCTGAAGGCTTTTATGAAAAATCTATGATTCATTTCTCATCATGTCAAAAATGTCCGAGGTATTCAAGTACTATTCCAGAGACGAAATCACCCTCGGATTGATTGCGATGAGCATTATTCTCATACACATTCTCCTCTTTGTCAGTACTCTCTAGATACATGCTTGCATAAATGCTACTGTATCATCATTACGTATACGCGCACGCTCATCAAGAGTCCGAAAGGTCTGAGATGAGTTGGGGAGAGGGCACTCATCGGTATGCTTCGGATGAGGTGTCCGGCTAGCTAACACTCAGCTAACAATTGGTATTATATATAAAGGTTCGGGTACCTATAATATACATATGTTTATAGCATATTGTTGATGCCTCGTTAAGCGGACAGGTTCTCGGATCCAACTTGGAGCCGAATCCAGACCCGTAGCAGAGTGGAAATAGATGGTCAATAGCCCGAAAACACCCCGGAGCCAACGACTAGTCCAGGAGGGAACCTGTCCGGAATGTTATAACGATGCAGTCAGCGTCATTATCGATAGTGGTGAAGTCGTGTGCAATACATGTGGTCTGGTCCTCCGCGAGGGATACCCCGACTGTAAACCTGAATGGCGAGCGTATACTCTTGAAGATATGCGGGCGAGAACTCGTGTTGGTGCACCGAGTACATTGACCAAATTCGACAAAGGGCTCTCCACGACGTTTCAACCCTTTAAAGATCCGCAGGGACGATTATTGCCGATGCGGAAGCGCTGGATAATGCTGCGGTTACGGCGATGGCATCACCGCGCTCAACGACAGTCCTCAATTCTGCGCAATCTTGCCCAAGCAATGAATGTATTAACGTATCTTGCCCAGACGCTTCATGTTCCGTCCGCGGTGCAAGCCACCGCAGCATTCATGTATCGTAAAGCCTTGAACAAGGATCTCGTAAGAGGGCGATCCATAAACGGCATCGTCGCAGCCGTCTTCTACGCGGCTTGTCGGGTCACTCATACCCCACGGAGTCTGAAACAGGTCGCAGACGTGAGCACTCGGAGTCGGAAGGAGATCTCCAGGAATTATCGGCTTCTCCACCAGGCACTCCAGTTGACGATGCCTATTGATGAGGCTATTACCTATGTTCCCAAAATCGCGTCCATCGCTAAAGTGAGTCACGCGACAAGCACTTGCGCGATCGAATTGCTCCGACAAGCGAGTGAGCAGCAGGTGGATGTTGGGAAAGCACCACAAGGGATGGCAGCTGCAGCGTTATACATTGCGTCGATCATGAATGGCGAGAAAACAACGCAGAAGAACCTCGCCTATGCCTCTGGTGTAACTGAGGTCACCGTGCGAAATCGCTACCTAGGGCTGGATCACGATTTAAATCTTGGCATCCGAAAAAAACGGAGAGAGTAGCGCACGTATATGTATAACAACATAAAAGTGAATCCAGGCGTGAGTCAACCTCACCAGTGTATGGGTTGTATGTATCTAGATACGAAGACAAACCGGTGTAACAAACCTACATGCCCCTTTTTTCAGGAGAGACTTGCGTTCTTCCGGAGATTCAAACGTAGAAGACGGTACTAGTCTCGTGTACTACTCCATTCAAGTGTCGCGATCGAACGTTTCACTGCGTCATGTGTCGGTCTTCGTGCCCACGCGCGCGCAATTAAATGAAAATATGGTCTCGTTGTTTCATTTCCTCGAGTAACGATATTATTTTCTTATGCTTTTGAACGAATTCTTGAGGCATGGATAACTGATTTCTTGTTAGATAGTCGCAATTGACATCTTTTAATGCATCATCAGCTAACACTGAGCAGTGGATTTTCTGTTCCGGTAATCCGCCTAGTGCTGCAACTATGTCATCCTTGGTAATGCGTAACGCCTCCTCTATAGGTTTGTCCTGAACCAGCTCAGTCAGGACGCTCCCGCACGCGATGGACGCCGCGCATCCTTGTGTCCGATATGTGACATCCGTTATCGTACTGCCTTTCACTTTAATCCAGAATTTCGTGATATCTCCACAAAATTCGCTCATGTAGATGCCGATCCCATCCGCGTGCTCAATCTCACCAACATTTCGAGGATTCTGAAAGTGTTGAAGCACCGTCTCATTGTACATACGACACATAGAGTATCGTCACATGATAAAGCTTTAGAATATGCACGCGTTGGGGTTGTTTAACAGTGTACGCTGTACCTAATTAATACGTAAAATAAACTTTAATAATTGTTATTATGATATCTTTATTATAGTGTAAACTTCTGAAAAAAGGCTCGGGGAGAGCCAGGTCAATGAACCTCGTGAAATTGGTGGATAAAATGATTCACTGCGTCCCCATCGTGCCAAACAAGCTTCAGGGGACATGGCTGGACCGACTCTGGGATCGGATCGAAACACTGTCTGGAAAGGGAGGTTCAGAACAACTAGTCAGCTTCTCGCCTCGTCAATCCCGGAGTGCATGACGGGATATTTTCACTACTTCCTCACGAAGACATAGACGTTATCAAGCTTCAGGCGACGTCGCTGATTCGCATGAGGAAGGATACGTCGGACCCAAGTGTCATCGAGGCGATCGAGCTCCAAACCAACCATCGATTATCCAGAGGGTGACATAGATGAACGGCAGCTATACCACGCCATTGTGAGGAACAAATGCCTTTTCAGTCAAACATCGAATGCGTTATCCTCGTGTGCCGTTCACACTTGCTGAAGACCCGCGCATTTGAGGGCAACTAGGAGAATCCAGAACCGTATGATGCAACCGAAAAAAACTAATGCAAAAAATACGTCCGAGTCTTGGATCAAAGTCTGTGAATCCTGTTTAAATCTATTACGATCAATGAAGGGTAAGGGGGATCGTCTCGATCTCGTCATCGCGATAGTAAGAGAACTATATCTTCTTCATCAGTCATTAGATGGATGGGCACGGTGGATGCGGAACACCGTCATGACAACCCAGTTTAGCGAGGACGAGTTAGGTGCAATCGAGAGTAAAATGCGCAATTTTGTGATCGATTTTATTGAATACGATCTCGAAGCCACGAAAAAATGGTCGCATAAGATTCCTGAGTCAAAACAGCAACGGAAAAAGAACAGGAATAATCAATTCTATGCGTTGAGGTGACATAATAGCTAGCTAGTGACTTGAGAATCTTAGGAGGGAGATATGTTGCCGATCAAATACGTGTGTCGCAGCTGTGACACGATCCTCTACGAGAAGGGAACACCCATGCACAGAGGCAAATATTTAAGAACGCCTCAAGAAGTCATCGACGACTGGGAGGGAACCTGTCCTCGATGTCACCAGGAGCTTGTCTTCAATGAATCGGAAATTGAAGTGAGAATATCGGATAGCAACGATTATTGCGTGGTAAAAATGTAGTTTACGCATGCGCCTTACTCATTGGATAGGTAACTACCAACGTTCGATAGTTTTCATATTACGCATATTCTTCGACATCGCCGACCTGCGTCTAAAACTCCAAGGGTAACTCTGATTCCTGGTAATATCTACGCGTGCGCGTATCGACACCTGCAGCCACGAGCTTAGTTGAGTATCGTACGCCGATCCCCTGCACGCGGCGCGCTATTATTACCAGTTACCTACAACGAACGCCTTGGTTTTCGTGAACCCAACGCTCTCCCAGAAGGGCAAGCTCCGTTCGGTCACGGTGGCTGAAACTGTTGGGGCTCCTCGCTCGTGAAAGCGCTGCGAGATCGCCTGGACAAGCTTGGACCCGATGCCTTGACGTTGGTACGCGGGATGCACGGACAGGAGGTGAATCATCGCGCGGGATCCATCATAGGTTCCACGAACCAATCCAACCACCTCCCCGTCGCATTCAAAGACGAGAAACACAGCGGCGGGACAGGCGTGCAACCGTTGCATCGCATCCGACC
This sequence comes from Candidatus Bathyarchaeota archaeon, assembly GCA_026014905.1. The sequence continues at coordinate 2,339 of JAOZHK010000084.1, read as the reverse complement.
CATCCACTGCCGGCATCCCGTATTGGTCATTCAGCGTCAGTATCGCGATGATGTCCTGAATGTCGGGGAGTTGAAAAGCACGTATTCGCATAACATTACACCCAACTAGCCAGTAATGTGTAGAAATAGCACGTTACTGAATTATATATACGCCATCGATGTTTAAGTACTATTAAAATCATATGTATACTATCAACAGTTTTGGTATTTACCAGTTCGAGAAGCGTTTTTTGATAGGGGTTACGTATTGTTTCTATTTTCCAAATAGAAGGCTAATAAGGAAGGATACCATTACTTTTAGTGAGGAAGTAATAGATGCCATCGGCGTTTGTGTTGATTAATGTTGAAACCGGGACGGATGAAACGGTCTTTCAAGCTCTCACTCAAATGACCAATATAACGGAAGCTCACCTAATTTATGGCGTCAACGACGTTATCGTCAAGATTGAAGCAGACTCAATGCTTGAGCTGAAAAACGCTGTGATGAGGATTCGGAGACTTGACCATGTGAGCTCAACCACAACCATTGTCGTCATGCCTGAAGCCAGCTACGTCACTAGCTAGCTATTAACTCCCCGTCATTTGTATGGATCTAGTGATTAACATGAGTCGACATGTCCTCTATCGACATATCATTCCGATTGTTCAGAAGTTATTTCCCGACATTGAGATTAATGACCGATTGCTCACGTATTTAGATCGCGAAATCACATTTAATTTTGGTGTGATCGGTGGCTTGTATCACTGCCCAGACCTTGAAGCGAAAGTTGTAAAAGCCTTGCGAACCAGTCCAGCGCGGTTTCGTCACTTCCTCAAGAAGCTTGTCGACGAGTATCTCGAGAACAACGAACGTGATACATTTCACAAATACGATACTGAGTGGAATGAGATAGAGGAATTTCCTGACCGACTCAAAGATCTCAGAGAACAAGCTGAAGAAGTGTTAGTAAACTAGCTCTCTCATAAACCGCGCGCGTAATATTGCTCTATCCACATGGTTATAAGTGTTCAAGAGTGACTCTATCAGCAGCTCCTGATGAAGATAGTGTTTCAATATATACGTTGATTGTTTCGTCATTCATCATTAGCGACCTTCGTCGTCGGAGGTGGCATAGATCGACTACATATTTCATTCATCCCACAGCTCAACAAGCTGTGGATTCCCTCGTTGAAGTCAATGGCGACCTGCTTCCTCCAACGCTACTGCACAGACTCCAGCAGCAGTTTCCAGCCATTCAAATTTCATATGCCCCTCTATGTGAGGTGATTGATCCAGCAGACAATGCCCGACAAGTACAAGATAAAGGAGGATTCATCACGTTAGGGACAATTCAGAAGAGTTCTACACAAGCAGAAGTGCAAGCATCTATCTATTTCGCTAACGTCTCAGGTCGAGGCATGACGTTTTTCTTGGCAAAACGGGAGAATCGTTGGCGTATACTCAGAAGTCAAGTGTTTTTCAAAGCATAGTACGCGCGCGTATTCGCTAGCGTTATCGTTATTCTGTACATCTGTAGACATTAACGTTCTCTCCTATCTCCAACATGGATAGTATTTGATCCAATCTTTCACGGTCACACTCGAGACATATCTGGGAGCAAAATCGACAATATTCATTAATTCCTTTACAATCTCCATGTTGACATTTGCTATAGCATAGCATAGGAGTTATCTCTCGTTTTGTATTCGCAACTATTGTAGCACACACGCGTAATATGCACAACATCGTGAACATCACGACAATGTTGTGACAGCAATAACGCACCTGATGAAATATCCTCAAAGAGTTTCAGCTGAAGGAATATAATCGTTGTTCCAAAAAAATGAGTAAAATTCTATATAATGGCATGTTATTGAGAAAATGTCTCAAGGCAATCTGGTTAAGCGCCGCGTATCTCATCAAACGCGCACATGAGTTAACTGTCTGCTTCGTCATCTACTGCCTGGAGAAGATCGCGAAAGAGCGTATGCTGAGCATTAGCATACCGCCGGCCCTGCAGGATGACGAGCGGATGCAACGCCGCGATGTCCGCGAGGATTGCCGTCGGAAAACTTCCCCGATGATAGCGACATAATCCCATACACCTATGTTGGGCTAAAAAGTCGTTCACCACCGCTTCATAACGCAGAAGTGTCGCGAATTTAATCGATCGACGGCGTACCCACCCCATGTCACTCGTCACGCGGAGCCCTGTATACCCGTCCTCGAGCGCAGTCTGGGTTTCATGTGATAACCGTGTAATCATCTGGGTCGGGTGAAACGACGCCCCCATGAGATAGGTTTCGTACGGTGTCGAAAGCATCAATTGCCCGCGTTCAATCGCAGTCCTGACGAGTTC
>JAOZHK010000072.1 GCA_026014905.1 Candidatus Bathyarchaeota archaeon | reverse complement strand
GGTTCTTTGTTTCTGAGTCGTAATGCTGGATGCCATAATACTTGTATACGCGTCCATGTGACGTGTAGTGGTTCAGACTAAGTGATCCATACTTTTGACATTTGATGCATGTGACTTGCATTCTACTTATTCCTCACAATTTTGTGTATAACGTGGGCGGGGGAGTGGGTCTCTGTTATAAAGTTGGTGCACGCAACTATATTGAGAAAAGGGATACACATTCAAGATGTATAATGGGACGAGTAATCTCTTCAATTTGGCTTATCGCGCGTGCTAATGGAAGGGTTCTAAAAAACTGGAGTCTTTAAAAAATAAAAAAAGGGTTATGGTGGATAAACTATGACGTTGTCGAAACCACCATATCTTCCGATGCCAAGCCAATCGAGCTGCGTATACGTTTCATCGTGTTTAGTACCTTTACTCACACCGTCTACAAAGAGTTCCCAATTGCCATCACTATCTCGCGTAATCTTGATCGTGTACCATCTATCCAACTCATATCCTTCTCCCGCATCAATCAATGTTACAACAGATCCCATCCAAGGAAAATCTATCAAGAAACGAATCCGTGGATTTCCTCCATTCCAATCATGATACACCGTATAGAGTGATCCATCCCAGAAGGTGTGATCGCCACCAAGGATTAAGTTATTATAACCATCATTAGCGAGCGTAATGCGACTATCGAATTGCCAAGAGCCTACATTAGTTGGATTACTGGTATACAACCAACCTGTACGGGGTGGTGAAGTGCCTTGTCCTTCAAAATAGTTTGTGTGATCCGTCATGAGTGTAGGTGGATCTAAGTCCATTTCACTACCATCGGGATCACCTGAGTGTGTATAATCGATCAGCCACGTCGGATCATCAGTGAAATCTCCATCCTCGAAATCATCGCTAAGTGAAAAAAACCATTCGATGTCGCCAGTCTCTGCAATGTATTCTCCATACGGAATCCATTCTACGTCTCCGTTGACGTAACCACATCCCCAGATATCGTAGTCAACTAAACGTCGATCCCCATTTTCGTTAATATAGATGGGTCCTGAAACCCCGGGATGGGTTTCAGCGATAGCTGGGAGAACTGCTTTCACGGGTTCTGTTTCACTTGTTTCTGCAGCTATGATCGCTTTCGCATAAAGCCAGCAGCTGTCATATTCGTTTGCGACGTAAAAGCGTGAGTTCGGGTCAATGTCTCGGCCAGTTTCAGTAGAGTATCGCGCAGCTAATTCATCAAATAGGGTTTGGTCAGGCCTCGCCAAGGGACTAAACATTTTGAGGTGTTCAGCTATCTCTGGTTCTTCCTCGATTAACCGGTGATTAAACGCGGTGCTTTCCCAACTGAACCAAGTCGTATCATAGAGAGCGGGGAAGTCTTCAGACACCCGTCGTACCACATCGACCACTTCATCAAAACCAAGGTAAACGACGGCCACATCCTCTGCAGAGGAAGCAGCCACCTTATTTTCCGCTTCCAGCAATGACCCGTCAATATCTTCTAGTTCGCGGTTGTAAGATACTATTTCCAGTAAGTCAATGGTATGGATCTCGTCGAGGGCTGCTTTGATCGATTCGGCAGAACTCCACGCGTACATGTCATCCACAAGTAACACCAAGACGGCCTCGATTCCTTGTGGGTGTGTCTCCAGCATTTGCGTTATGACTCGAGCTTCCTCTTCGCCTGATGGGCTTAACCGAAACAGGTTGTCATCCGGAATAGCTAACTCCGGTGCAGTCGATGACGGGCTAATGAGTAACATGTCGCGACTATTCACATAATCCAGTGACTGTTGTGCTTGACCACTCCAGTAGCCTCCGATTAAGAGATTTAATCCCAGACCATCGAACCGTTGTACTTCCCATAGGTGTTGTTCCTCGCTATTGTACGCGTTTTCCACAACAAATTCGAAGTCGTAGTTGAGTCCTTCGTTGACGCAATACTGGTTTATGTCATCCTCGGCGAAGCGAAGAATTTGGTCACCCCAATGCCAGCCACCAGAAATGACGACGCCAATTTTGATCTGCTTCGGTAACACATCTAGCCACCCAAAAAACTGTGATTCGCTCAACAGTTGTTCCTCTACAGTCAATCGTATTGCGGGACTACTCCAATACGAAAGTCGATCCCTTAAAGCCAGCAACAGGTTATCGATGGATACTTTAGGGTTGATTACCTCCCATTTCTCGTCACCAGCTTTAAACATCGCGACGACAGCAAATTGAAGATCCCGATCCTCGCCTCCACCTCGACTATCGATGAGAATGTAACTGGACCCCATGACGCAGCCATCAGGTAAATCCCCTAACTCAAGATCGATTGACGTACCCCCATCACCATATTCGACCGGTGTTGCCCAAAGGTTGAAACGACCGCCACTTGTTCCGGCGACTCGGATATTGAAAACATACACCAGAAACACTTTTTCATTGCTGGTTATCTTGATTTCGTCGTAACATCGATGCGAGATGTCCAAATAGAGAGCGTTCATGCTTTTTTCAATGGTCAACGTGGTCGTTTTTTCATTTGAATCACTCACGCCTGAAGGAAACACGGCTAATGCGATAATGGAGACTGCAAGAAAAACAAGTATGCCCTTTTGAATGATCTTGTTACTTTTCATAATCATTTTTCATTTCTCCCGTACTTGGTTTTTTGTTGAGGGGAAGATTATACGGGTGATAAACCCATTCCATACTTCCCTTTCTCTCTAAAAGAGAGGTCGATCCTGAACAAAAGGCTGTATACGCACTTGCGTAAATACGCCTTAACTAGATATCTTTTAGTTAATATTTAAGTGAATACGTAGTAGAATTTCTAATAGTAATTCTGTGTTTTAGTGTTCAGATGGGATAAGTTGATATCTGTTACTTGAAGCGCCCACTCTTTTTAGCGCACGTGGGTTTTGGTTTGGGTTTATATTTACTGATAATTACTGCCTTCTCAATTCTAATTTCGAATACTCATCTAAGCTAATTATGACCTTCACCTTATCTTTTTCAACTTCCAAGAAATCCGCACATTCAACAAACCTACCAATATCGTCACAATCAGTAAACCGTTTACAATTCAAGCAGACCTCAACACGCTCTGTTTTCAATTTTCTCTCTAAATCTATACTTTCCATTTTAAATATCAATAATTAATATTATTTTACACTAAAATCTAAGACAAAAGATTCTGCTATATCTATAATTAGCACTAGCGTGCGCGGCTGAGTAGAAACGGAGCCTACCAAGCTGTAGTCAAATACGCCAAACGATTGGGCTTTCATGACTCTAATTCTGATAAACTTGAGGATCATTTCGGACCACATTGTTTTAGACACTG
>JAOZHK010000011.1 GCA_026014905.1 Candidatus Bathyarchaeota archaeon | reverse complement strand
CGCCTGAAAAATGGTGGCGAGCCGTCCGGTAACCTCATCATTCGTAAGTCCCATACTTGTAGTTAGTTGATGAGGATATTAATAAGTAGTGACGCTTCTGCCAAGATATTATGACTGCTCAATAATAGACCATGGCGTCGTCTGCGTACCCCGACTCACCGCTTGCGCCAGAACATATCCCATCGGAATCGTGTACAACACAACCGTTGCATTAAAGACTGCGATCAACGGCAGTACGGCTATGATGGCCTCTTCGGGCATATTGAACCCGATCGGGTACGGGTACCGTAAAGCAAGCCAATTGATTAGGGACATGAAGAGCACACGGAAGACCATGCTGAGCCCGGTGGAGGTGGGGACGCGAATGGTGGTGCGACCTCTGAACTGTAGGTAATGATGAATGATATACACGCCAGCCAGCATGCTCACGACCGCGGCCAGGTTGTAGATGGGGCCTGTCGGCAAATCTCCGGGGAACAAGGTCACGAGTATCAGGGTATTTAGCCCGGCGACCGAGAGGCCGATGAGGGGTCCATATACCAGAAATGCGGTGACGAGGGGAATTTCCCAAATTTGGTAATAAAGAAACGGCGCGTATGGCGCGGGAATTTTAAAGGGTGAGAGCACGAGCACGACTGCAATCGCAGTGAACACTGCGATGATCGCGAGTTGTTTTGCTTCCATCTAAATCTCTCCGAGGGTAATAACGAATTCACTACTCCTAAATAAAAGTAGTTACTTGAAAATGGGTAGTTAGATTCTCGATACATGCGCGCGTGTGCATATCTTAGTCGGTATCATGAGTCAGTGATGCAGCGATGTGGAGTGCGGCTTCGAGTCCTCTCCAATCGGACTCTGCGGAGATCAACAAGATTACGTCGTTTGGCTTGAGAGTAAAGGCTGTATGGAGTTGGCGTGTCAACGTAGGATTGTTAGTGATGAACGTTGGGTCGACTGCAGGAATGGTCAAAGCCTCGTCACGGTATGTGACAACCGTGGCGCTGGTTGCACCGCCTCGGATGGCGATATCGCGTATGTTCATGGCGGAGGTAATCTTGTCTGCGCAATCCAGAAGATGAACGCCTAGAGTGCTGGGGGTTGTGGACATGAGAGGAATCGTGAGGTGTTGGATGTTGAGGATCCGATACTGATGAAGTAACTGTTGTAGGTGATCATGCCCTTGTGGTGTTAATGCGGCGCCTTGTCGTGAAGAGGTAATGATGCCTGCAGCTTGATATTCCGTCAGCATGTGGCGCACTATTCCTTCGTGCACCGTCATCTCCAATAATGTTTTCAAACGATAACGACCAATAGGACCTTCGCGTTGGATGATGAGGAGTAAGAGTGTTTGTTTAACGGCATCGCGAGTTTTTCGTTTCCCTCGATCGGACTTGCACGGTATGGGAAGTGAGTCCATGTGCTTCTTTCTCCATCTGGAACTAGCTAACTATCATGTCATTATCTTACATGATCGTGACAGCATATATTTCCTGGAGGTTATTACCGTTTTCTTTCTTCAACCTTTCTTGGACATATCGCAGGCGAGAAGTGTAGTTGCTGGTTGACGATGCCTGATGGGAATGCTTATATGTAGGATATATATCCTACATATCTAGGAAAAATATCCTACTGATACGCCTAAACCGCACTATGGGATGAACATCGATGAGCCAAGTGCTTGACAAGCACAACGTCCGCTTGAACGCCATGAAACATTCAACCTCGCGAAAGACAGCTCTCATCGCGGTGCTAGCAGCACTCTGCATCGGAACAAACTACGTTATGCTACCCCTACCCAACATCAATCTCATGGACGCCATCGTCTTCACAACAGGTCTATTCTATGGCTTTATACCTGGTGCATCGGTCGCCGCGATCGCGTGGTTAGTCTACGGTTCTCTAAATCCCCTGGGTTTCTCCGCACCCATACTTCTTGTGGTCATCGGGGCTGAAATGCTTTATGCGCTCGTCGGAAGTCGACTCCGACGAACATCACTCGGGCACCCTCACAAAGACTACAGCTCGGTGGAACGCTATCTCATCTTTGGCGTCGCAGGACTCTTTGCGACATTAGCGTACGATATCATCACCAACGCAGTGAGCGGGCTCCTCGCCTATAATTCGATCTGGATTGGGCTTCTTACGATGAATGTCCCCCTCCCACTCGGCATCATTCATGCAGCGTCAAACTTCGTCTTATTTGCCACGATCTCACCCCTGTTACTCAAACTGTTAGCGAAAGGCGTGTTACCCAAGAATCTGTAAGGAGGACGAAATGATGTCTCGAAAGCAAAATAAATGGTTCGTAATCACCCTCGTATTAGCCGCGGTGGTCGCTCTCACCTCCGCAACCGCAACCTACTCGTATGCCAATTGGCAATTAGCGGAAGAACGATATCAGACAACCCTCACATCGTTACAAGATTTATCATATACTGTAAACGTCCTTATCAAGTCTGGAGCGGATCAAATGGAATGGTATAATGACACGCGCATTCCAATCGGCTGGTCATTTTATAATGCCACAGACAAGATCACGAATGGAAATGTTGAGGGAATATGGAGTGAATTTGGTGTGTTTGTCACCGCGATCAATGGGGTTGAAGGAAACGGACCACAATACTGGATCTGGTTCACCTGGGATGAAGCGACAAAGCAATGGACTTCCGGGGCTACAGGAACGGATGTACATATTTTGCGACAAAATGAAATAGTCGCTTGGTACCTGACCGATGACTGGATGGCGACGCCATAATTTCTACATGCGCGTAACCATAGCTGACTAGCTCGCCCAATTGCGCAAGTCTTCCCCGGTTACACCCTGCGTCAATGGGTTCTCTTGCTTATCTCGTCCAATCATCACACGATTGCGATGATGGGGATCATGGTAATCGGTCCCACTCGTACAGAACAACTGCAAGGCGGATGCCATGGCTTCATAATCACATATCTGTTGCGGAGTGTGCTTTGGTGTGAAGGCTTCGACACCAGCTAGCCCCATATCGCAGAGATAACGCAGATCTCGCGACGATAACTGCATTTCGCCCGGATGCGCGATCACGGGGACGGCTCCAATGTCAAGGAGTCGTGTTATCACGTCGTCCGCCGCGAGTATCGTGACGTCCTCTCGAGAAACGTACCAATACCGCTGGTTCGCTATTCCATATTTTGCGAATAATGCAGCATATTGCTCAAGATACTCCAGCTCTTTCCGTCGAAACAGAAAATAATAGAGATGACGCGGAGGCACTGCCGCGAGTTCTTCACATATGGTTTGCAGTTTTTCGTGAAGCAGAACACCGAAATGGAAGTAACTTGATTTCGTCGATGCCTGAAATCGTTCAAGTTCATGTAACGTAATTGACAATGAACTGAGGGCTCGTCCGTCACCCTTCACGAGAATGGGGTGTTCTTGACTCAATCGTGCCACCTTGCGTGCCCATTGATCATCCGCTGTCTTAATCTGGGATAAATAGGTGGAAAGTGGCGATTTCACCAGTTTTTTGAGTTGAAATGCATAGCCCAGGATATGAATTTCTTTTCCGTGGAGCTGAGCGGTAACTTCAATCCCCGGTATTAACAAGAGACCGCGTT
>JAOZHK010000053.1 GCA_026014905.1 Candidatus Bathyarchaeota archaeon | reverse complement strand
AATGACTTTTTTTGGACCAAAAATCATCGCTGCAACTCGTTGTCCAGCTCCATCAACATTCACTAATTGTCCCTTCTCGGTGATTGCATTGCTGCTGGTAAGGAAGACGTCAGCGGTTAATTGTTGTCGACGAATTTTCATTCTTTCATCGGGTGAGTAGTCGCCCCAATGCTGAGCTACGGGGTTTCCTCGAGCGTGGAGAGCCTGTACGAGACCTAACTCGCGTACCGTAATTGAACCACCGACACCGACTAACGCCGCAGTAGGTATCATATTAAGAATGACCTCCGTTGCTTGAACAATATTTGCTGCATATTCTACGGTGAACCCATTGTTTTCAAGTGCTTCGAGTGTTCGTTGGATTATAGTTTCCATGTGCCATTGTTTACTATCACTCATGGTCTTCACAGCCATATTGACAACGCGAAAGCTAGTACTAAAACCTTTATTCTGTAAAGTAGATCACTGACAGTCAAGAGCTCTTAGGAAGATTCTGCTAGAAAATTAAGGTTCTTCCATGACAATAGTAGTGAGTGTAGAGCGGACTTTATCGATTCGACGAATTTTCCAAGTGACAATTTCCTTAAGCTTAGTCATTGATTCCGCTTCTACCTTCGCGATGATATCATAAACTCCGTAAACCATGTAAGCTTCTTTGACATTAGGAAGATCATTTAGCACTTGCAACACGTCTTCCATAGATCCAATCTCTGTGTTGATTAACACAAATGCCAGGGGCATAATTCACTACCTCGTTATTCTTGTAACGGGTCAAAGAAATATAACCTTATCTATCAACGAATGATACGAGAAGCTTTTTCTATTCTGAATTAATTTGTTCTCATAACAATGATCCATGATTATCTTATTAAAAACGGATGGATACTGGATGGCTCTGGAAATCCTTGGTACAGAGCTGCTCTGGCGATTCAAGGACAACGAATTGTGTTTATCGGAAATAGTTCTTCTACTCAAGCCAAACGGGTAATCGATGCAGCTGGTTTAATCGTAGCTCCAGGATTCATTGATATCCATCAACATAGTGAAATTCACCTGTTAATACACCCTCAAGCAGAAAGCCTTCTGAAACAAGGGATTACTACAGTTCTATGTGGAAATTGCGGTTGGTCAGCAGCTCCGATATCCGAGCATAATCGCGGACTTGTCTATTCACCCTGGTGGCCACAAGAAATTTCCCCCACTTGGCGAACTTTTGATCAATTTTTCAAAATCTATGAAACTCAAGGTTTAGCCGTGAATGTCGCGAATTTAGTTGGACATGGCTGGATTCGAGGAGCCGTCATGGGATGGGAAGCTCGACCTCCACTACCAGCAGAACTTGAGGAGATGAAGACCCTAACCGCACAAGCGATGGAAGATGGAGTATTCGGCCTCTCAACAGGCCTAAGTTATCCACCAGGCTGCTGGTCTGAGCCCCCAGAAGTGATTGAGTTATGTAAAATTGTTGCTAAATATGGTGGATTCTACGTAACACACGATCGTGGTGGCGAATGGCCACAAGGCAAACAAGAAGCCATTCAATGTGCGAAAGATGCCGCACTTCCCGTACACATCTCGCATATTGAGACCCATCTGGGATCATGGGGACGACAAAAAGAAGCCTTGAATTTAGTCCAACGCGCACGGCTAAAAGGTATGGATGTAACATTCGATGTTTGTACAACAAGATATGGAGGAGGGTGGCTACTTTCATCTTTGCTCCCTTTTTGGGCTTATGAAGGAGGAGCTCCCAAGATCTTAGCAAGACTACAAGATTCCACAACTCGAAAAAAAATTGTTGTTGATCTTCGCCAGAAGCCTCCTGATTTCTGGAGAGACATAATTCTCTTGGGATCCTACATCCATCCCCAAATAATAGGTATGAACTTAGCCGAGATCGCAGAATTATGGAACCTCCCTCCATGGACCGCGGCAATTAACCTACTGATCGATGAAGGTGCACGACTAGTGGAAGTAGATTGCGCGATGAAAGGCCATGCTCCACCAGACCTTGAAGAAACCATCACTCAACCCACTTGTATGCCTATCACCGACAGTTGGTTACCAACAGCCTCAGGTATAATAGCTAAACATAGTCCTCACCCTCGAGGATACGGTGGCTTCACCATTGTATTTCGAAAATGGGTACGAGGCGAAACACGCAATACCATCCCCGAGGAGCCAGGAGCACAGATTCTCACCCTGACTGATGCAGTACAAAAAATGACGTCATTACCAGCTCAGCGAATGGGGCTTCACGATCGTGGTCTATTAAAAGAAGGAAATATCGCAGATATCATTCTCTTTAACCCTCAGACGCTCACTGACAAAGCACCCTATCCCAATGCTGAGAATCGAAGACCACACATCTACTCTGAGGGTGTTCGTTATCTCTTTGTAAACGGCAATCTCGTGCTTGATCGAGGTGAATGTTTACCCGTTCTATCGGGTAAAGTTCTCCGTGGCCCAGGATACTGCCTCGCTCGTTAGATGTATTGGGACCATGCCTCAATTATGATACAGAACACTGATCAATGACAGGTTCTGCGGAATTTTTATATTTACAGTAATTCAGATGAACATCTAGGTGACTACAATGGAAATTGTCAATGTTCAGAGTTACATAATGGGAGTCCCCCATCGACGGAACTGGGTCTTTTGTAAAGTGGAGACGGATGAAGGCCTTGAAGGGTGGGGTGAATGCCCCGCTCCATGGTTGAGAGAGCACACCCACGCTCAGGCACTTCGAGAATACGGTCAACGCTTCATGATTGGACAAGACCCGTTTAATATCGAAGCCATTTGGGAAGCCCTCTATAAAACTGCAGGCAGCTATTCAAATACAGGGAGAAGCGCGCACTCACATCACTTTCAACATCCTGGCGTGTTTCATGGACAAATTGTTGGAGCTCTCGAGATGGCATGTTGGGACATCGTTGGGAAAGCGCTTCATCAACCGATTTATCGCCTGTTGGGCGGAGTAAAAAATCAGAAGTTGCGCGCTTATACTTACCTCCATAACGCTGCGGAATGGGATGTGGGAGATTCACCAGAAAAAGCTGGAGCCGCAGCCGCCGAAGTCGTAGAAAAAGGATTTACTCTCTATAAATTTGATCCCATTCCAGGAGGAAGCCCATATAATCCAGGGGTGAGATACCCACGAGATGTGTCTTTGAAAGAGCTGCGTTATACTGATATGGTTCTGAAACATATGCGCGACGCGATCGGTGAAGACTGTGACATCGCAATGGGGACCCATGGTCAGCTGAATACCCATAGCGCGATTCGATATGCTAAGATTCTAGAAAAGTATGATTGTCTCTGGTTTGAGGAACCTGTACCTCTTGAAAATGTGGATGAAATGGCACGATTGGCTCGACATATTACTGTCCCCATTGCACAAGGTGAACGATTATCCACTAAGTGGGATTTCCGGTTAGTACTAGAAAAACAGGCTGCACAGATCCTTCAGATTATGGTTGGGCAAAACGGGATCTTGGAATCGAAAAAGATCGCGGGAATGGCGGAAGCATACAATGCACAGGTTGCACCATGGATGGCGTGTGGCCCTGTCAATGCTGCGGCAAACATCCAACTTGATGTGACCTGCCCCAACTTTCTCGCACAAGAAGGTATAGGCACAATGACAGGAATTTATGCAGAGATATTAGAAGAACCAATTCGAATCGAGAAGGGGTTTGTCATTCCCTCCACAAAACCAGGGCTAGGAATTGGCCGTGTCAAAGAGGAACTCCTAGAAAAATATCCATACAATCCGTAATGTGAACTCTGACCGTCAGATATTTTAACGAGAACTCTATTATCAGCCACAAGGGAAGACGAAATGTCCAAGCAGGTCATTCTGAAAAAGTTAACTGACGCAATTCTCAGTTTTGAGGAATCAGTTGCAATTGCAGCAGCTCAAGAAGCCCTCGATGCGGAAGTGGATCCCCTTGAAGCCCTAGAAAAAGGTCTCAAAGTGGGCATTGATATCGTTGGAGCAAAATTCGCTCGCGACGAACTTTTCCTCCCACATTTGCTTATGGCTGCTGATGCATTAAATGCTGCTGTTGATGTTTTAAAGAGAAACATTTCTCAAGAAGCCGCTGATCAAATGAATGCCGGAACAATTGTCATTGCTACGGTGAAGGATGATATACACGATGTAGGAAAAAATATTCTCGCAGCGTTACTCTCTGCATCCGGTTTTGAAGTCCATGACGTAGGAAAAGATGTCCCAGTTGACACTATTATTGAAAAAGCAGTTTCTGTCAATGCAGACATCATAATGGCTTCAGCTTTAATGACTACAACCATGGAGCGACAGAAAGAAATTCTCGATGAACTCGAGTTTCATGAATTACGCGATCGATTCCTTGTGATGGTGGGAGGAGGGCCAACAACGCCGGAATGGGCAGAGAAGATCGGGGCAGACGGCTATGGTACGACTGCAGCGGAAGCTGTAGACGTCGCTAAAAAACTTCTAAGCAAACACGAGTTGTAACCGAGCATGGTGCTCTCCTTCTGGGAAACGATCGAACGCTGTATGTCAGCACCTCGGATGGATGAACGCGCCTTCAATATGAAAATATGGCGAACAGTTAGTGAACTCGCTCGAGAATACGAGCTTGTTTATGACCCCGAAGTCATTATTCCCAGAGACAAACAATTATCTGACGACGTTTTTGAAGCAGGATTAAAAGCTGCAATCTCCCTTGGCGTCTATTCACGAGACACCCAAAGAAACGTTCGATTTACAGAGACGGAAATTAGAGAATTTTTGAACGCGGCAACAGGTAGCCAATCAGGCTATGGCACAGGAAAAGATGAAGCTCAAGTAACTCATCGATTGCCAGGATCCAGCGTCGAACCCATTGTTTATGGCGCGCCACAAACCGCAATTTACAGCAATGCGGAAGTGGCATATAAAATGTATAAACTCTGCGCCCGAGAACCCTCCACTGATGGGATTTGGGGTGGGCTTGTAGTTGGACCACCCCCGCCGATTGAAGAACAATATGATGTACGAGCAAATCATCCTTCTGAGATCTTCCAGTACCGACAGGAAGTTGCGCTAATGCGACGGGCTATCGCGGATGTGGGGCGACCAGGCATGTTTATTAAACAAAATGCTCCAACAGCTCAAGCGACAATAGCTCTTGCTGATAGAGAAATGGGTGTACGGCCAACTGATCCGTTAGGTGGCAATCTTTTTGAAGAATTAAAGATCGACTGGAACTTTGCCAATCGAACCGCGTTTGCTATCGCTTATGAAACTACTGTGCGATGGAGTGCAGGACACGCTTTTATCGGCGGGTTTTCCGGTGGACCGGCAACGGCCCCCATCATCATTGTGGCCAGTGCACTACTCGGTCTGTTTTTCAGTGGTGCAGATAATCAACACATTAAACAGTATGGAATCAGCACCCAAATCGGAAAAACACATAATCGTATTAAGAGTCGATCAGCTCGATCGTGTATCTATGTTGGATCTTTGGCATGTCAGGCTTTGGTTCGGAATACTCGAATACCTGTCTGTGCTCAAGGCTGTGATCATCCTGTCGCAGGAGCAGGAACCTCTCAATTCTATTATGAGTGTGCGGCTGGTGAAATCGCGAGCGTCGCAAGTGGTTCGTCTGCGAACCCTGCTGGAGGAGCGCGACAATTCGTGTGTCCAGTGGACTATTGTAGTCCACTCGAATCGAAGTGGATGGGAGAGGTGTTGAAAGCGAGTTCTCGCATAAATTTACAGAATGCCCAAGAGATAGTAAAATCGTTACTCGGGCGATATGAAAAGACCCTAGAGCAAGGTTACCCTAAAGGTTACAGTTTTCATCAGATCTATGATGTGAAACGAGAGCGCGTGAACCCAGCATTTCAAAGCTTTTACCAACAAATGAAGGAAGAGTTGGAAGGGCTTGGACTTACCTTTGCTTCAAAGTATGCGTAAGCAACTCACGATGGAAAAAACCATGAAAGAGGAACCAACCCCATGAAAACGAAAAACAGTTTAATGAAACGAACAGCTCGTGCCCGAGATTTAATGCAGCGCTATGGAATAGACTGCCTTTATCTCATTCCCGGGCGAAATCAACGTTATTTCAGTGGATATACTGGTTGGGGAGGATGGCCAACCCGACTTGGTACGTACCTTCTCCCACTTGAAGGGGATCCAGTACGAGTCACTATCCCTATGTACCAAGGCTTTCTTAACGGACTTCAACATCACGTATTAGGTCACAGGTTATACCTCTACACCGATGGTGATTCAACTATGGCACGAAAGCAGGTTAAACAAGCATTGCACGACCTCAAGGCGGAGACTGGAACTATAGGAGTCGAAGAAGAAATACGATACACAGACTATCAGCTCTTGAAGACTGCTGTACCGGCTGCGTCGATATCAACAGTTTCCCAAACTGTTTTAGATCCCATTCGAATGATTAAAGATGCAGAAGAGATTGCAAACATTCGAAAATCCGCGAATATTTGCGATCAGTTCTTCGAGACCGCTCGCGAAATTATTCGAGAGGGGCGACCATTAAATGATATTCGAATAACCTTGGCACAAAGAATTGCCGAGTTAGGAGCAGATTCGAGTCACATACCTTCCTTGACGAGCAGCACACAGCGGGTTCGCAGAGGCGATGTTTTTGATTTTGAACCTGATGTTATTGTTGATGGATATTATGCTGAGGCATCGCGTACTTTTTTTGTCGGCGAGCCTTCAGAGATGGAGCAGATTATTTGGAAGACCTGTATGAAGACGTACGCAGAAATTGAAGCTAGAGTTCGCCCAGGTGTAACTATGCATGAGTTAGATTTATTATACCAGAAATTGATGCGTGATGGACTCAGAGAAATCAGTCCTCAGTTTACTACTTCTCGTCGATTGGGACACGGAGTTGGCATTGCGGGAGGGCATGAAATTCCATTAGTGCAAGAAAATAATATGATGAAAGCGCAGCCAGGCATGGTTATTGCTTTAGATGCGGGTCCAGGCCCTGGGGTGATACAGAAACAAGATAAAAGCGGGTTTGGGCATGGATCCGTTGCAAGTGGCATCACTTCCACAGTAGTAGTGACGCAATCTGGATGCGAAAGACTTGACAAGTTTACCCATGATCTGATGGTTCTCTAGCTATCATAAGAAAGGAAGCTAAGTTTCATTCATTCAGAGTCCGTGACACAGATTATTTATGATCTGATATGATGTACTAAATTTGTTGTAAACATCAGATAAATACCGCAGTAATGCTTTGGGATCCAAATTTTCCGCTTGGCAAAGATGGGAATAACACCTATTTCGACAATCCGAGGCCCCGAAGCCTTTGTGGATGGCATGCACTGAAGGGGCTTTAACGATACTCTGCGTAACAGCGCATTCAAGGTCCTTAAGAGTTTCAAAGTAAAACACGTTCCGCAACCTTGTTGTTACATGCTTGAGAAGGTAATCAATATGCCAGCGTTCTTTTTTAGTGTCTTGGAGATGACGGCGGAGTCTATAATGGAGGTTCATGGAAGCCTTTCCCCGTGCAGAGCCGGTATAAATATAATAGCCTGGTGAGAAACTCAAGATACCCATCGCTCCAACGAAAACATGTGCATATGCACTGACGTCTATGACTAGTGAATAGATTCCTGGTATTTTTGGAGCAACGTATGTCATTGCAGATCCGAAGTTCTATCTAATTAGAAGTGAGCATCAGATGATAATTCGCTGACTTTTGTGTAGAGGTTATGTTCCCCAGCGCCACTTATCGAGTTGACGACTGGATCGGCTCTTTTTCTTGTATTCTTTATAGTGGTCTTTACAGAGATAGACTCGTCTCTGTTCTGCAACGCGTATCCCTGTTGGTTTAATTTTAGCTGAGGAAAGCGATCTTGAAGCTATTTCACTGCAAGTAATTACGCTGCAGGTTGTTCCTTTAGCGACTCGCCCCATTCTGACCCGATCCTTTGAAAGGCGACATTTTAATATAAGTAGTCAAAATTAAAGGCTATTATTAAAACTGTCCTAGAAGTTATAAGTTCTTTAGTCTAGGCAAAATGTTCACAATCTTTGCTCTCCACCAGAGTCCTCCATGAAGAGACTGAGAAGGACACAGAGCCAGCTACAGAATATTGATGAAGAAGCCCAAGAGTGGCTGCAGAACAAAAAGGGCAAAGCCCCAAGCACTTTCACTCACTGTAGAACCAGCATCATCTACTTTCAAGAATACCTGCAATCTAAGCATGACGCGCGCGCGCGCTGTGTTTCTGTTAATAGAGTGGTTATCAGAGTGCCTGACCAGAGTAAGAACCAGATTTAAACAAAAAAATGTATATACATTTTTTTATTAACAGTTAATCACTTCAAGCTTCAGTTCCAAGATCCAGCTTATTAGAGTGTTTTACTCATGATCAAGTTTTTAATTTTTTCATTTAGCTTTTCTTCTTTCTTGAAGTGATGGTGAAGATAGAACTGGATGGCTGGTGTATTGGTAGGTTCAACTTCAAGTGTAGCTGTATGACAACCTCTGTCTCTAAAAGAAGTCAAGACTGTGGTAAGGAGACTGCTCCCAAAGCCTAGTCTCCTTGAGGCAGGTCTGACATACAGACCCAGTATTATTCCCATTTGCTCTTGAATATGAGAGTCTATGTATCCCATTACTTGATCATCTATCTGGCTGACTAAGAGCAGATAGCTTGGCTTGGGTAGTTGAAAAGCATATTTCCTAAAGCCCTCTTGAGTCACTGCATATTGGAAAGTGCCTTCATCTACAGCTTGCTGGATCATGTTCACAATAATTGGAGCATCTCTTTGAGAGGCTTCCCTTATCATATTCAACTACTCTTTCTTGATGATGGCAAGATAAGTTGGAGAGTCCTGCTGCAGAAGCTCTTGGATCTTCCATCCTGTATCCTTGATAATTTCCTGCATCTCCTGCTGGGAGACTATGAGGTAGTCAAACCATGGAGTCACAAACTTCTTGTATCTGATTCTGATTCTGAGTTGTCCACTCATCCTCCCTCTCTGTCTGTTGAAGACTTGATACTCTAAGTGATCAGGATTCTCAGTTTGATAGACATCTAAGGTAAAAGCTATGATTGTGGCTTCATCTGTAGTGATGTGATGAAATTGTTGAAGGAGCTGTCTAGCTTTCTGACAGCTGCCCATAAGCCCAAAGTTATTACCCATCATGAGAATAGTGTCAAAAGAGTGGGTGGGAAACTGGAGATCTTCTATAGCCATCACCTGTGCCTTCTGAAGCCCTCTCATCTGGCACACTTTTATGGCTAAAGGAGAGACATCTATCCCTGTCACATCATAGCCTTGAGCTTGGAGGTAGAGGGCATGTCTGCCTGCTCCACAGCCAACATCCAAGACTGTACCCTGCACAAAGGTCATAGCTTGTTGCTCAATAGGCATCCAGTCTGGGTATTCTGAAAAGTAAGTTTTAGTACCATAAGAAGAGACATCAAAGTAGCCATCATCTCTCTCCACTATCTCAAAGCTAGGCATGCCCTGATAATGTGCCAGCAGAGCTTGTCCATAGGCATCTTCTTCAGGCTTCATACTGCTTCTCCTTGATTACTTGATCATAACCCCTTCTAGTGTGTGATAACAAGGTAAAACTGTATCTGAAAAATCTTGTCATTAAACCTCTCTGATCTGAGACAATTTACTGATTTCTGGAGAGAAGCCTTTAGTAGGTAATAATGACTGTAATATATAGGAAGTTATGGCTGAAAATAGTGTTCAAGTCCAAGACATCAGAAAGGACATGTGGTGCTGGCACTGCCTTAAATGGATTAGATGGCTTCCTAACCCCCAGCATATCCAAAACATGCAGGACTTACTGCTCAGACCTGGCATGGAAAGACACATCATTATGACAACCCATGGCATTAGCCCAAAGGAAGTAGGGTTGAATCCTCCTGTAGCCCTCAATCTCAGAGTAAGAGAAGCTGGAGTGCATCAATTGAATCCTTGGGCAAAGTATCCCAGCCTCATGAATCTCTTAGATGGATATATTGACTGGAGAGCAGAGCAAGGAAGCTATGTCCCCTATTGCTCCATCTGTCACAGATCTCTGCTATCTCAAGAGAAATGGATTTCCATCAAAGGTTGGATCAAGTATCCTCTCCTCCTCATAGGGATAGGAGTGTCTCTGTGGCTCCTAACTATCTTGCTGGGGAGAGAAGTATTGTTGTGGGGATAATGGTCACAGTAAGAAAGAGGAGAAATAGGGATACCACTTGAGTGCCAAAGAGAAAGAATCAGAAGGACGGTTAGATAGAGTAAAAAAGGTATTGAAGACATTGAAAAGGCTGCTCACACCAACAGATGATGATCATTTAGATATCATGGGAAGTTTGTTTTCCTAGTTAGATGGAAGTATGTGGAGAATGGAGAATAAAAAGAAAGAGTTAGAAGATATGCTAGCAGAGCAAAAGAAGCCTCTCAGTCTGACTGATGAAGAGGGATTGCCTATCAAATCATATATTGATCCTTATACAAAGTTCAAAGACAGGTTCTTTTTCCTCAAAGGAGTACCTATTCCTCATTATGGGGAACATCCAACAAAAAGAGATATTGCCCTGATCTTAGTGTGTATTGGTACTGTATTGGTGCTGTGCTTGATCTGGATCTATTTCAAATGGGGATATATCTAATGCATCAGTCAGAGCAAGGAATCTGTGGTGGCTGTGTACTGTAGTGTTCATGGTAGCCTTGATTCTTTATATGTTGTTCTTTTCCCCATATTAGCTAGTGTAACAATAACTTTATTTTCTGGGCTGACAGAAACACATAAGACTTGACTGACAAGTTATAGAAGCTTATAACTTAAAGTCAAGATTTATTATTAAACTTACAATCCACATACTGTGTCATATTATTGCGTGTTTTTGGAGAGAGAGACATGAGAATTTTACAGCTGCACTCGGATTTTATTGAGTTTTTACCGATTCAAAAAGAGGTATCTGAGGCAGAGGAAAGTGATAAACAGCTCCAACGATTCGAAGAAATTGTCGTTGTGTTCACCGCTATCGAAAAAGGAGATACCGATAGCGTCGCTCAAGAAGCAGTCGACTCAATCAAATCGTTTCTCGAAAAGTTAAAAGTAACGCAATTGCTGATCTATCCCTACGCTCACCTTAGCAGTGATCTGGCCCCACCTCGAACAGCTCGAAATATTATCGAGTCTTTAGAAAATTACGCAAAAAACGCTGGGCTTCAAGTTGTTCGAGCACCTTTTGGTTGGAACAAGCAGTTCACGATCTCCGTTAAAGGACATCCCTTAGCTGAACAGTCGCGGGCGTTTGGAACCACAGCTACTCAAGTTCAAGAGGAATCTCAAGCTCTTCAAGCTGAAGAACGACTCCACTCGGATTGGTATATTCTCAATCTTAAGGGAGATCTGATCCCGATCCAAGACTTTGATTTCACGGACTCCACAAATTTACAAAAATTTATTGATTATGAAATGGCAAAAGCACGAACCACCACTCAAGTTCCACCTCATGTCACACTTATGAAACGCTTGGAACTCGCTGATAACGAACCTGGAAGTGATCCTGGCAATCTTCGTTATTATCCTAAAGGGCGCTTGATAAAATCTCTTCTTGAACAATATGTAACTCAAAAAGTCATTGAATATGGAGGAATGGAAGTAGAAACACCCATTATGTACGATATGGATCATCCGAGCTTAGCCAGTTATCTGAATAGGTTTCCTGCACGCCAATACGTTATCCCGTCGGAAGACCGAAGTTTCTTTTTGCGATTTTCTGCGTGTTTTGGCCAATTCTTGATGAGTCATGACGCTCAAATCTCGTACCGACACCTTCCATTTCGAATCTACGAGTTGACACGATATAGTTTCCGACGGGAAAAAAGCGGAGAGCTCACGGGATTACGTCGATTACGAGCATTTACAATGCCTGATGTCCATGCTATGTGTGGAGATATGGAACAAACATTACAGGAAGCTATGACACGATTCAATTTATCATCCCAAATTCTGACTGAAGGATTAGAATTAGACACGCAAGATTATGAACTCGCTATTCGCTTTACTCAAGATTTCTATGCTAAACATAAAGAATTCGTCCTCGCTCTCACACACCAATTTGGGAGACCTGTCCTTGTTGAAGTGTGGCCTGAAAAATTCTTTTACTTTACCCTAAAGTGGGAACTAAACTTCGTGGATAATCTAGAAAAGGCTTCTGCACTCTCTACCGATCAGATAGATGTTGAGAATGCAGAGCGCTATAATATAACATACGTCGATGACGAAGGAAAGAAACGATACCCAATCATACTTCACTGCAGCCCCAGCGGAGCTATTGAACGATGTATTTACGCTCTACTGGAAAAGGCTTATCGGGATCAGATGAACCAGAAAATTCCTACGCTTCCGTTATGGCTCTCACCTACTCAGATACGATTTATTCCCGTTTCAAGCGAATACGTTGAGAAATGCATCACTCTCACTACTGCCCTCAAGAATCAACACATAAGAGCAGATATAGATGACCGTGAACTCACGGTGTCCAATCGGATCCGGCAGGCAGAACAAGAGTGGATCCCTTACATAATTGTATATGGCAAAAAAGAAGTTAAAAACTCCCAGATGGCGATTCGAAAACGAAGACTTGGAACCATCGAATCCATGACCCTAAACCAGCTTATTACTGAAACTAAGAGGCACACAGCGTCAAAGCCCTTTAAACCCTTACCATTACCGATGTTACTCTCACACCGCCCGATCTTTGTTGGTTAAATTCAACAGTTGACTAAAACTCATCTGGAAGTCGAGATTCACGTCTCATCACCCGACTTCGCTTGCGCTTCTGCAGTATTGTCCGTAATTTAATAGAGAGTGTATCATAAATCTCAGACAATTCCCAGCCTTCCTCTGAATAGTTAAAAATTCTCTTTGGAGTTACAATCGAGGCTTTCACTTCAAATCGCCGACGACCTCGATCTCCACTTGGAAAAACGCGGATGGTGGAACGTGCTTCCTCAATAAAGGGTAAACTCTTCCTTAAAAATTCAACAGCCCGTATGAATTTGTGCCTCGCCATTTCCAATTCAAATGGATAGTCACGTGGATTCAAACCTTGTATGGATATCGGGATTTCATCTGGTGTAAACTGTGACTGAATTAGTTTCATGTAATCTCTATAGGTAATAATACCTTGAAGCTCATCTCCAAACGTTACAATGACTGACGTGCTATCGAGACGCTGCATCTCCTGAAAGATGGAGGAGATTTTATCATTAGATTCACAAGATACTGGATTCGCATCCATGATGCTGCGAACTGGGATCTCTAATTTTTTTTGCTCTTCAGCGACAATTGTACTTCGCGCAAGAGTCTCAGTTGCTTGAAACATATTATATACTAAATGAGCCGATGTAACAACTCCAACAGGTTTGGTCTCTGAAAGAACAGGAACATGATCGATCTGTCTTCGAATCATAAGTTGCCGTGCTTTCGAAGCCAAAGCGTAACTATCGAGCGTTGTTGGTTGGCGAGTCATTATCGCCGTTACATTGAAATTCAGTAAATTCCTCTCATTCAGAAGATCAATTATGGATAACGCTGTCACCCCGCCAAGTATCCCATCATCTGAGACAATGGGTAAAGACCGAACGCGATAGTCCATCATGAGTCGTGCAGCTTCATTCACTCTAGTTCGATTCGTAAGTTTTGGGACGTTAAATGATAGTGTCTCTGCTTTCACTTGAGTGAGGTTTGATGCTTTCAATACTTCTCGCAGAGTTATCATCCCAATTTTCTCGTTATCTTCAGTAAAGATTTCGTATGCATTTGCATCTTTTAATAGACCAATAATCTTCGACGCCGGAGTTGCTGGAGAAACAGTCAAAGGTGGCGATAATAACTCAGTGACATCAAGATTTTTAACTCGTTCCAAAAGTTTGATCCCCAATTAAAGATATACTGGTGGGGTTTTTAAGATTTCGAACTTAGGGTCGAATGATACCATACGAAAAGTCTTCTCGATGAGTAATTATAAACCAGAGTAACCATGCTAAAGTATTGATTGGGAGAATATCAAATCCCGGAATGAGTTCCAGCACCGCGAACAGTCCAAGCCATCGAAAAAAGTAGAGGCAGATTACTAATCCAATAATATCCAGCATATCCCCAATAATTGGTTGAAGCAGGAAAGGCACGATATATTCGACTCCGTCTAGGGAAAGACAAACAACTAACTTCACAAATTCGCTATACGTCATGACCGAAAGAATCCACGCCATTAAAGATACTCCTTGTCTTCCAACCAACACAGTTAGCTAGTTACTAGCTGAGTGAAAGTATCTAAAGGTTACTTCCTTACACCGCTCCAAAAACTCAGCATAAAATCATGCTACGCGTGCATAGATCATCATAGAAACACATAAACTGATACTAGTCTAATATACAGGAGATTATATGAGCTACGATAAAATATTCCATTGGACAAAGATTCCTCCCGTTGAGGTTAAACCTGGATTTTTTCGGCGAACATTGATTAGCGCGCGCGTTCCAGTATCAGCTGTGAATCAAGATAAAACGCGTGCAGAGCAAGCTCTTCTTCAAGAGTATATATATGCACGGGATAATGATGGAGCGGAAGCTGTTATTCCTGGCAATATGAGTTTGGCATTCCTGCAACATCATCGAGAACATAGCATGAAGGTCGGCATACCCGTATTGGATCCTGTTTCTCTTTCGGTAAAGATGGCAGAGCTATTAGTCGCTCTTGAGTTGACTCAAAGTAAACGTGCCTATCCATCGCCTAGACATGAATATTGAAACTAGTACCAGACCTGTTGGAGGAGTTGCAGTGCGTTCCCACCAATCACTTTCATGATCTCAGTTTCAGAGTAGCCGTGTTTTACCAGCCAGCGCATAATATTCTGAAGACATTCCGTTGGATTCTCCATACCCCTCACATAGTCTGGAACAGCAGTAAGATCAATGGATATTCCAAGAACTTCGTCCCCCACTCCAGATCGCTTCGTGTGGCCCAAGCCTTTACTCTGACTACCTTTCACCATAGCACGATATAAGCCTAGGTGATCTCCATACATCGTGTCGGGTCCACACCCTACATGGTCGATGCCTAGTAGTTCGATACAATATTCTATTTGTTCCATGTACGCTTCAAGATTCGCGACAGGGTTCTTTGTGGTTCGGACCATTGCTCCTGCCATCTCAACACCTAGTACTCCTCCACGCTCCGCCAATGACATTAACACTTCGTCAGGCAACATACGGACTGTGGGCGTGAGGGTGCGTGAGCCACAATGAGAGATCAAAATTGGCTTTTTGCTCTCCACGATAGTATCTTGTACCGTTTGATCCCCCCCGTGTGAAACATCAATTAGCAGCCCTAACTTATTCATTCGTACCACGACATCATAACCAAAATCTGTTAATCCTCCATCGCATCGTTCCCGCAGACCTGAGCCAAGCAAGTTCGATTCACTGTACACTAATCCTGCCGAACGTAGACCCAAACCATACAATACATCGACGCGATCTACTTCATTCTCGATACAATTCAAAGATTCGAGAACTGGAACCCAAGCTAACTTTCCTTTATTAAAGGCTTCATAGATATCGCTAACGCGTTCACAAGGGATTACAAAGTCTTGATGTGCAATATCACAGAGACGCATCCCCAAATTTTGAATCACATCGGTCCAGTGATTTCCGTGTTTTGAAGTAACGCTCCCATAGCCATCCATCATATTATCAAATACAACATCGATTCCTGATTGGCTAAGCGCTTCATATGCTAATACCTCACGTCCCTCATTACGATAATCCAACGCCATATCCTCGGGTTGAAGAGAAGGATGTTCATGAAGATCAACTACAATATGCTTCTCCAGTATTTGCTCAAACACTTCTTCCTCACTCTTGGATAAAGGAACGCTATATGACCAATCTGGATTGATCGCTGCACGATAAGGTATCACTTCATAATCGATTTCAGGAGTAAGATATTGATACGCGCGATATCCACGGTATTGTTTATGACGCCCCATAATCACATCAGAGTTATAGAGATGATGATTTCTTTTAAATGTGCAGGATTTCAATAATAAATGCGTTTTACACTCGTGTACACCATGAAAAAGATTTGAAGCTATAAATAATCTGTTTATTGATCAAGTACCCCCAAAAAAAACACAAATATTTTAAAGAACATACCGGTGAGATTAAAAGAGACCATCCTTGACAGGCCCAAACTCAGTTGCCGATCCTGTAGCGTCTATTATTATTCCCACACTGAATGAAGAAAGTGCCATTAGCGTAACTATTTCTCGCATACCAGAGTCTCTACGAGCCTGTTGCCAGATTCTTGTGATTGATGGCTTGTCCACAGATGCAACAATTGATGAAGCAAAACGCGTTGGTGCCGATGTTTTGCTAGTTGATCAGCCAGGCAAAGGCTTCGCCATGCGCGAAGGTGTAAATCATGCTAAGAGTGATATACTTCTCTTTATCGATGGTGATGGCACTTATCCATCTGAAGCCATACCCAAATTTTTGCAGTCTGTGAGAAAAGGTATCATGGTGTTGGGTAATGCAATACCATACCTGAGAAGCCGTGACACCATGGTCCAGAAACTCCGGCATCTTTATCCATCGTTTATGTTGACACGCCTCGTTTTTTCTCGTAGCGGAATTCATCTCCAAGATCCGTTAAATGGCATGCGTGCCATTACTAAACGAGATTTTCAACGCCTCAACCTCACCGCAACAGGTTTTGAAATCGAAACGGAGATGAATATCAAAGCTATTAATCACGGGATGAAAATTGTCGAACTCCCAATTCGGATTACACCAAGAGAAGGCAATGGAAAGAGTAAATTCCTCTTTAACTTTCGAAGTCATCTGAAAATTCTTAAACTGTTAAGATCGTACAAAAAGAATAACATGAATCCATTCCACGATTAAAGGGGCATTCCTAAATTTGTAAATTCACATTTCTTCTTGAAATATGTGTGGAGTAAATTAGCAAGTTTAGGAATACTGGTGCGGACTTGCTTTCTCGAATACAGATCGCGTAGCGTAACTGTGTTATCTTTTATACTTTGGTAATCAATTGTAACACATATGGGAACGCCGATTTCGTCGGCTCGAGCATAGCGCCTACCGATGGATCCAGAACTGTCATATCTCACAATGATGCCTTCTTCAAGTAGGGTGTGGTAGACGTTCATCGCGGTATCGGGAAGTCCGTTGCGGGTTACTAGTGGATACACCATGGCTTTAATAGGAGCCACATCACGGGGTAAAGCTAAGCGGGTGCGTTTTCCCTCTCTGGAATATGCATATTCTAATGTTGCATAGACTATTCGATCAATCCCAAAAGAGGGTTCAACGACATGGGGAATAAAATAGCGGCCTGCAACCTCAACTTCCTTCTCAGTAATATTAAGATGCTGGGCAGAAAGCTTTACGGGGTGGCGCTGGGTAACTTCATAGAAGTTCTTAGTTCGTATCTCTCGTGCGACAATAACTGGATCAGTTTTAGAAAGTAGTTGGATAATTGCATCAGCTTCCTGATTTCCAAAATCCCTCGTCAGTTTTTCTCTAATAGGTTTCACTTCAATTTGAATCTGAGGACGTGGTGTTTCATAGGATTTATATACTCGTAAATCTTCGCCACTGTGAGTCATATGGTTTCGAAGATCATAATCTGTACGATACGCGTGGCCTGAGATCTCAGTCCATCCCCAACGATCTAACCATACTTCTTGATCAAATGTTTGCTCAGAATAATGTGCCTTCTCATCAGGTAATTGCTCTCGCAACCGTTGTTTTTCGAAGGGAATCCCCAAATCTTCTAAAAAAGCAATTGCTAACGCCATAAAATAACATAGTATTTCATTTCCTATTACTTTCTCAGCTAGGGCTTCTCGAACGGTTAGCTCTCTCACAAAGTCAGATCCTGATACCTGCTCAGATGCTGATAAGATTCGAAGTCGTTGATCATGGATTTGTTCTATGGAAGGGTATGTGGGATCTTCAGGATCAAAGAAGATCTCATAATCGATAATAGTAAATTCGCGTAGACGAATAGGTCCTTTCCTTGGTGCAATTTCATTGCGTACACAACGACCCACCTGTGCAATTCCTAATGGCAGGTGTTCTCGTGCAGCAAGATATAACCGCTTAAAGTCAAGGAATTGTCCTTGCCCTGCTTCTGGTCGACCAAATCCAATTTGTCGTGTATCTAACGATCCGATTTGCGTTTGAAACATTAAATTGAATGGTTCTGATGGTAATAACTTCCCTTGACAATCTGGACAACGGACATCATGTTTTTCGATCAAATTATCTAATGTTTGTTGTGATAACCCTTCAGAACCTTTAACTTTTGAATCATGGAGAAGTAAATCAACGCGAAACACTTTTCTACATTGAGAACAGCGGGTCATAAAGTCTGTGAAGTGTGCGACATGACCTGACGCGAGAAATGCTTGTTCGGGCATGATTATTGTGGATTCTAATTCCACCATTCCTTCCTGATACACAAATCGCTGTCGCCATTTCTGCTCAATATTTTGCTTCAATAGTGAGCCAACAGGACCATAATTCACAAAGCCACTCATACCACCATAAATTTCAAAAGCAGGATAGAAAATAGCTCGTCTTTTGCCAAGCTCGGAAAGCTGATCAAAGAGATCCATGTATTTGTCTACTCATATTCTACTTGTGAAAGGAAGATCAAATATTGCCTAATATTATGTAGCTTTAACTCGTTTCACGATTGGCGGTCGTAGTTTTCGTAGAATTCTATAACCACAGTTTGGGCATTTTATACCTAGCATCATTGCCAGTTGTTCAGACGTTATGAGCGTCCCACACTGTACACATTTATATGATATCCCCATGCCCAGCCGGTTTTCACTCAAAGCAATTACACCTTGTAGTTCAAGATTTTAGCAGCGTTAATTAAAGATTTTCCTTTTTAAGGATTAATGTCGCAGATGAACTCTAATTGAATTAGTTACAGCTTGAGTAAAATGAGCCCGTAATCACAAATGCTACACCGCGGGTTTGGTTACGTGTGTGTGCGTATTAACAAGAATTCTGAATGATATAGTATAGCTAGCATTGGTAATGTGGATTGGTCTCAGTCATTGTAAACCAATGAAATGACGCACTTTTTGCCAAAATATTTTTTTTTGATGTTGATTAATCCAGTCTGCAATATCAAGCTTTTTGACATTTTTATGAAAGATCCAGTTCCAGAACATGGACAGACCACTTCTTGGATTCTTGGAAAATGTTAAAAAACATCGACCTAAGGCATACTTCCAATCATATCCGAGCGCATACATTGCTTTTCCCCACATTCCAGCTTTATCGAGGCTTGTAGGTCGTATAACCTTGGATGAGACATCTGAAAAGCATCGGGCTTCTAATCCGAGAGCCTGCGCTTTTAGATAGAGCCAGCTCTCCCATCCCCACTCGACCGGGTATTGTAAATTGTTTATTTTTAACCAAAATGAGTAATTGACAACTCGGCCTGAACCTCGAGGCGTATATTCATCAAAGCGCTCTCCATCAATAACTCCACTGGCTATAACTAATTGTGGATTTTCTTCCATTCGCGCAATTATCATCTCAAGATATTTGGGAGGTAAGAGATGATCTGCTCCAACGATGATTATGTATTTGAATTCCTGATTGAGTTCGCGAATAAAGGTTAAACCAACATTTAGAATTTTCGCTAACTCGGGCTTTCCTGTATAGCTTTCTTCATGACGAGGTAAATCGAGTACAATGCAATCAAGGCTGCGTGCAATTTCACCAGTTTTATCAAACGATCCATCATTAACGACGACGATGGGATTGATATGTACGGTTTGATCATGTAGAGATGCTAGCATCGCTTTTATATTCGCTTCTTCATTCCGTGCAATGGATACCGCTGCTATCGACAAGGTTGACTACTCCAAATTTACCTAGCACATAAGGTATTCATAACTTTTTCATAAATTGGTTTATATTTCATTTAAAGTAGATTCAATACGCGCGCGCGTATTGAAGTAATTGTAGCTATGTCTCACGATGTCATGAAAGGTTTTTAGGGAAAGATATGACACCCTCTCTTTTTCGCTGGTATTTATCTGAACGGCTTTCCCCCATTGAAATGCGGGATGTTATAACGTCTTTTGATGTTGTAGGAGACATTGCAATTATTAAAGTTCCTGAAAAACTTCAACATAGAAAATTAGTTATTGCTCAGGCAGTTATGAAAACCAATTCAAATATTAAAACTGTGCTTAATCAGACCAGCCCAGTCTCAGGTTCATTTAGACTGAGAGAATTAGAATATCTTTTCGGTGAGGAGAAGACGGAAACAATTTATCAAGAATATGGGTGTTGCTTTAAAGTTGATTTAGCATCTGCTTATTTTTCGCCGCGACTATCCTTTGAACGTATGCGCATCACGAATCTCGTCAATCAGGGTGAAACCATCGTGAACATGTTTGCTGGTGTTGGCTGTTATTCAATAATGATCGCGAAACATCGTCCCATCAAACACGTTTTGTCGATTGATCTCAATCCGAAAGCTGTGGAATTAATGAAAGAGAATGTACAGTTGAATCGCGTTGAAGATAAAGTTGTAGTGATTGAAGGAGATGCCCGAGAGGTCATTTCATCACGACTAAACCGATCTTGTAATAGAGTTTTGATGCCACTCCCAGAAAAAGCCTATGAATATCTTGAATCCGCCATACAAGCGCTGAAAGAAGATAACGGGATTATCCATTATTATGATGTTGTTTTTGCACAGAAAAGCAAAGATCCAGCCAAGAAATTAACTCAGCGCATTATCCCGAAGTTACAGACAATAACTTCTTCGTATACAATTGACAGTTCGAGAATTGTTCGAATGGTTGGACCACGCTTGTATCAAATTGTTCTCGATATTCAAATTACCAAGTTATAGAGGTCTTTATGAGAAAAAGAATTGGGCGGTTCTCAAAGATAACATAACATGTTGTTTAGCGTGATGGAACACAGGTTGTTCATGTCCTGGTAACAGAATAGCAGTTTCTAAAGCACTAATACGGTGGAGGGATCGAATCAAAGCCCTTGCATCGCCACCTCTTAAATCACAACGACCGAAGAGGCCATTCGGGAAAACTGTATCTCCAGAATAAAGAATCCGTTTTGTTGGATCGAATAAGCAGATTGCTCCAGGCGAGTGCCCGGGGGTATGGAGAATCTGTAAAGATCCAATCTCAGTAGCTAGCAAATCCCCATCATGCACAGCAATCACTTCTTTGGTTCCAGATATTGGGAATATTTTTGATTGCTCTGTTTTGTGTACATATATTTTGGGTGAAATGTATTTGAAGAGCTGAGATAGTCCACCTATATGATCCAAATGAGTATGAGTAATGACGATTTGTCTGATGTCCTTGATGTTCAAAGAGGTTTTGTGGAGTTCAGTTATTATGGTATTTGGTTGTGAATCGTTTCCAGCGTCAATTAATGTAAGTTCTCGTTTGCCGAGGAGGTAAATATTTGAGGTTAAGCCGATTCCCGTGAGTAGGTAAATATCGCTTAATAGCTCATGCTTCTTATGTAACATGATTATCATCATCGAGTTGCTCCAAGCCTCTACGATCTACCAATCAATACGGGCTCATGAGAGGGTTATACCATTTAAATTTATTATTCAGAACTGCTTTGTATTCACTACTTATTGTTAACTGAAGCTGGTTGAATATACTATGGGCGAGCTAAAAGTGATTGGCACGTCTCCCACCTTGATGGTTGGAGATCGAATCGAAGGAGAACTCCACATTACGTGGAGTCCAACTAATGCTCAAGAAGTGGCTTATGCACAACAAATTTTTAATAAATATCTTCTCAAAGGTTGGCTGGCAATCGGGGAAAAAAAAGGTGCGAAGACCCAGATTTTCCAATTTGATCCATCTCTAGAGAGAATAGTACTAGCCCCTCTCATGATGGGTGGATAATATATTTTCAATATTATTGTTCTGAAGCAATACTTAATAATCCTTTATTTGGGGAAAAGCTTTAAAATAGAGAAGATAGAAACATCTTACAGATGATAGGGGATAAATATGTCTAAAGATCAGTCCCTTGGAGCAATACTGCTTATCGGTGCTATTGTTGGCATCATAATCTATTTCTGGCTTGTCTTCTTAGTTGACCCTCTGCTGATACTGCAATTGACCGCATTTATTGCTGTTGCAGGAGTTCTCGCTATTGTTGCTTGGATTGGATATACTATGGCAACCACGCCTCCACCAGAACCGATTGAGTTTGAGGAACCACCTATAACTCCTGAAGTCGATGCTGAATAATTTTTCCACGCCTTTTTATGTTCATTGTAGTCGTCTCTATGCACGCATATTTAGATAGGTAGCTAGTAATCCTAAAAGGAGAATAGTCACATGACGACGAAAAGTCAAAGAGCTTTATTTGTGGGTCGCTTTCAACCGTTTCATCTAGGCCATCAAGAAGCCATTCTACAAATTCTCAGAGAAAATGAAGAAGCAATCATTGTTATTGGAAGCGCACAAAAAAGTCACGATGTAGATAATCCCTTTACAGCTGGGGAACGCATCATGATGATTCGGGATACATTGAATGCACTTGAGGTTGAAGCTACCAGATATTATCTTATTCCTATCCCTGACGCGTCAATGCATGTTCTCTGGACCTCACAGGTAATCGCATATTGTCCTAATTTTAGCGTTGTGTATTCTAATGAACCTCTAACTCGCTGTCTTTTCAAAGAAGTGGGACGAGAGGTAAAACCTATCCCCATGCTGCAGCGTAAGATCTATTGCGCGACTGAGATTCGGAAACGAATGCTTCATGATGGTAACTGGCAGCAACTTGTTCCCTCCAGCGTGGTGAAAGTCATTGATAAAATTCATGGAGTCGAACGGCTAAAAGACCTCATAAAGTTTGATTCTCCGTTTCCAACGAAACGTTAACACAATAATCGAGTAACTAAAGAGACGTGGATTTGTCTTGGATTTCAACTGTTGTTCGTGTGCCCACGCAGATGACATCTGCCAGATTAATAAACAGGCCCACTTCGATGACGCCTGGCAGATTTTTAATCGTTTGCTCTAATGATTCAGGATCGTTGATTTCGCCAAAATCAACATCCAGAATATAATTATGATTATCAGTAATATAAGGCTGAGAGGCGGAAGTTGTTCGTCTACTGATCTGTTTCGCTAGTTTCTTGAGGCGCTGGCAAATATATTGTTCTGCAAATGGGAGAATTTCAACTGGAACCACTTGATGTTGTCCAAGACATGGAGTCATCTTTGTTTCATCAACTACGATAATCACTTTATTGGCCGCACTCGCAACGATTTTTTCTCGCGTTAATGCTCCCCCCATTCCTTTAATGAGGTTAAAATTGGGGTCTACTTGGTCAGCTCCATCAATTGCGATGTCAATTCTGGGGCATTCATTAAGTGTGACTAGAGGGATGCAAAATTTGGTTGCTAATCGGCTTGATTGAGAAGAAGTGGAAACGCCTTGCACTTGGAGATTGCCTTTTTTAATCCGCTGTCCTATTTCCTCAAGGGCATAGAAAATCGTTGATCCAGTTCCTAAACCGATGACTTGCCCGTCACGAACCCATTTCACTGCTTCCAAGGCTGCGCTTCGTTTAGCGGTGTTACGCCACGCACACATTCATGATTCCGCCTCGATTCGTTCCAAACGTTCGAGCGCTTTCAGCACTTCTTCTTGTATGGCTTCGAGTTTCTGCTCAGTATCTGTTTTTGGATTTCTTCGAGAAGTAGCGCGGGTTTCGTTGGTTTTTTGTGCATCTTTCTTCGTTTCTGAGGTAATGGAGGTATTCGGTGAGGGTTTAGGTGATGTTTGTTTAGCTGGTGAGACGTTTTTCATTGGAGGACTTTGTTGGGGTTCTTCTTCTAATGGGTCGAAGCCAAGGATACCTCGAAGTGTTTCAATTTCTTTGTTGATTTGAATAAGGCGGTTGTTAAAAGATTGAACTAAGTCAGTTTGGGTGCCTTCTAATTCATGCAATTTAAGAATTGTTTCGTTCCGGTTGATTCGCTGATCTAGCTGCTTCATCTCTGCTTTATATTTATCAAGTAATTCGAGGCGATGTTCTTTTGTAATTTTACCTTCTGCTTCAGCTTCAAACAAACGAGTGAGAGCGTATGCCACTATCTCTTTTTCGAGGGTGAGGATTTGTAGGTCTTCTTTAACCTTGTTTGCTTCTGTTGAGGGAATTGTGGGTTTTCCATCTTTTGATAATGGTGCTTCAATTGAAGAGGAAGGCTTTGGTATAGAAGGAGGGGGTGAATCTGATGATTGGGGAGAAAATGAGCCTTTTTGTCTTCGACTGGCATAGTAAATGATACTTGCGGCTACAAAAACTGAGATGACTGCCAGGATTGGTAGATAGTTAGTGAGGTCAGACACCCTAGTTCCCACGTAAATTATCGCGTGCTCTTACATATATATAAACTGGTTTACAGAAAGAAGTACGTGTAAATGAATTCAGGCAGTTCTCTTGCTTTGATATGCGAAAGTAAAGTAACCTGAATTTCGAAATTAAGCGTTAAAGGCGCATTATTATGAAGTTTTGTTTCCCGCGCGCGTAGTAGCTCATTAATAAAAAGATAAAAAAAGAGAAGTTAGTGGGTTGCGGGGCGCAGCCATCCACCATAAACTGGGTATTTCTCTGTAATCATTTCAAGTAATGCAGGTTTTCCAGAAGTATTGACTTTTATTGCGCGTTTGATGGCAGGGACTACTTCATCAGGATCTTCGACTCGTTCGCTGTACATGCCTAATCCTTCGACCATTTTACTGGTGCTCAAGATTGTGGATGAGGTTACTTCACTTGTCTCAGGGTTATGTCCAGCACCCCAGAATCCTGGGCCATACCCAGCGAAGCCTGAATTGTTGATGTGAATAGTTGTAATTCCGATGTTTTCACGGACTAATGATTCAAAATTACCAATTTGATACATTATTCCGGCATCTCCTGTAACATTGAAGACTTGGCGATCGGGATATGCAAGTTTCGCGCCTGCTGCTGCTCCTAGGGTGAAGCCAAGACTACTGCAATTTCCCCATCCAATGAAGCCACGAGGCACCAGAGCTTCGAAAATTGTGCTGAGTTGATCACGGGTATTTCCAGCATCATGGGTAACGGTGGAATTCTGTCGATCGATGGTTTGCATTAAATCCCAATATACCCGATACGGATTAATTGGTGTATCATTCGATTCAATGGCTGCCTGATATTTGTTATATTTTTGATCCATGAAGTCTTTGATTTCATCATAAAGCGTCGTGTTTTTAGTACGTTCTGCTGTACCGGTTTGTTGTTTGACTTCGGCGATGAGTTGTTGGAGCACGAGCTTCGCGTCGCCAATCACCGCATGATTTACTTGGTAACGAGTGTTAATGTCGCGTTCATCAATATCAACTTGGATAATGGTCTTTCCTTTCCCTGAAAAATAGTGTTTAAAATCACCTGGCGATAGGCTTTCTCCAATTCCAAAAACAAGATCAGCACCAGCGAGATAATGATCAACGGGAAGCCCACGTACTCCAATGTAAAGCGGGTGATTTTCGGGAAAATTGCTTTTTCCAAGCAGTGTGGAAATCACGGGTGCTTGAACTAGTTCTGCAAATTCAAGTAATTCTTCACATGCATCAGCATAGAATATGCCTTGACCGGCGTAGATTACAGGGTGCTTTGCTGCTAATAGAGCTCGGACTGCTACTGTCACATCATGAGGATCTCCGGGATATCGCCAGCCTTTGACTGTTTCATATGGATAGTCAGAATCATCATAATCGTCCCAATGTCCTATCATGCCTCCCGCCCAATGTAACACTACTGGACCACGACGTCCTGTTCGCAGATATGTGAACGCACGGCGCATAAACTCGGGAATCCGTCGACTTTCAGAGATATATCCAGTCCATTTCGTGATTCCGCGATATTGTTGAGTGATATCAAATCGATTGTGACCGATTTGACTGATGGTGGGACCAGCCATGATACCAAGAACTGGGGTACTATCCTCATAAGCTTGTGCAACGGCCCCTTGGGCGATCTCGGCGCCAACTGGAAACGCGCCTCCTTGAATATTGAAGACACCAATTTTTTTACCGTTTGATGCTCGCGAGTAGCCATCGGCTAATGCAACGGCAAATCGTTCATTTCGCATCATAACAATTCGAAGGTTCTCTTCTGCAGCTGCAATTGT
>JAOZHK010000242.1 GCA_026014905.1 Candidatus Bathyarchaeota archaeon | reverse complement strand
GTAGATTATTCTGCAGTATAATTGATGCACAAACCTCAAATTACGTTTAGTCGTTGACAGTGAACGCCCAAGTGTAATTACTTGGAGGAATTAACATCCCTCGCGCTAATGAGGTAATACTTATCCCTGGCGATGGTATCGGGCCTGAGGTCACAGTTGAGACAGTTAAGGTCCTAAAGGCCACAGGTGCAAATCTAAAATTGTTTAACGTATCATCGATAGGCGAAGCATATACTGATTCTACTGAGGGTTTTCTCACGGACTCCTCGCTCTATAAATGTGAAGCAATCCTCATAGGAGCGATTGGGCGTGATGGCGAACTCCGTGACGCTCTATCGAGGAATGTAATCTCACATTTTTATCGAGAGAAACAGGTTTACGCCAACGTACGACCCTTTAAGTCAATACGAGGAACACCGGGTGTTAAGAGGAACAGCTCAACAAACGAAGTAGACGTCATCATCATCAGAGATTCTTCTGAAGGTTTCTCAAGGAATCATAGAGGTTATTCGCGAGGAACCTATGGCGTCGATAAGCGAATTATAAGCGATTTTGGTGCAAAACGAATCGCCAAGTTTTCTTTTGAGTATGCTGTTAAAAATAAAAGGAGCCACATCACCTGTGTAGATCAAAGCAATTGGCTCCACAGTGACAAAATATTCAGAAAGAGCTTCATAGAGGTTTCAAAAAGGTATCCTTCGGTTACATGCGATTGTCTGCATGTAGATGTGGCTGCAATGATGGTTTCTCGCAGCCCAGAAGAGTTCGATGTGTTTGTGACGCCCAATATGTATGGAGACATTCTCTCTGGCATAGTAATTGGCCAAATTGGCGGGATTGGTCTGGCCCCATCAGCTTATATCGGTGATAATTTCGCTGTTTTCGAGCCCGTCCATGGTATGGCTTGGGATATAGTTGGAAAGGGTGAGGCCAATCCTATCGCTTCTATCCGTTCAGCGAGGCTGATGCTCGAATGGTTTGGTATGCATAGGGAGGCGTGGTTGATCGGAACATCGGTCTCTGAAGTTTTAACCGAAGGTGAGGTATTGACAAGGGATTTAGGTGGCAGTTCAAGTACAGAGGATGTCGGGAGCGCTATAGCAGAAAAGATACTAGTCTTGGTGGCCGAGCAAGGAAAGTTCGGTGAGAAACTGTTAGAAATGACGGAGAAAAAGATGACTTTGGAACATATGTCAATTAAAGATTTCAATAGAGAAGATATAATAATAGAAGATCGAGATCCATACCTACTATAATATTATGAGTTTCATTACTCGAGCGTGCGCTTACAGTGATATGCCAAGCGGATTTAATTTTAATGAACTGTTTTTCCTCATAATTTATTTGATCCATCAAAATTACATCCTGAACGGCTGGAGTGTGTCATGTCCTTCAGGAAGGTTTGGAACGACCCCTTTTTTAGTGTAATTTTCAAAGTTACAATTCTAAACCCTGTAATAATCATTATCCTATTCGTCATATTAAGTATAAAATGAAACCAATCGTAAAATTGTTCGAGGTTCTTTAAACCGAATAAAATATAACATACCCCTCAACGTTTAACACTCTTCGGAGATATTACAGGGATCTCCTTTACCCCATCGGTTACACAGAATCGTGCGCGTTATGGTTGAAGTAGCCGCAATACTGTGGTGCGAAGTTTATTTCAATCTCATCATTATGAATTTGTTGTGGTCCAACTCTTCGAAGACTTCCCAATTCTCGTTCAAGTGCTTCAACATCTCGTCCCAACTCCGAACGTACTTAAACTCCACAAGTTCCTCAATTTCTACGTTATTTACCTCAGCCCCTGGAAAACCAGGCTTCAACTTTTGAATCGACAACTTGACTAGAAAGAGAACAAGCACAGTTAAATTTTTTATCGATTGTAAATGTTATGCAATAATTCAGAATTGAATTCACGACCATGTGTATTTTTTATCAACTTGAGCGTAGGCGGAACAATGTTAAGAAATTGGAGTTCATATAACTTTAAATAGTTTTATTAAACCATTATATTGTGGTTTAAATCCAATATATATTGGAATTATCTGAATGAGTCGAGACAGGTGAATCAGAAAATGAAGATCGATCTTGAAGAAGTTGAGTACATGACTGAGACTAGTATAACTATCAGGCGTGCCCGTAGACGGATGACCGTGCCTAAAGAGGTTGTGGATCACTTCGGGCTAGAAGATGGTGACCGATTCATGTGGATATTGTTCAAGGACGACAAGTTGATTCTTGTCCCCAAGAAGGTTCTTGGGTCGAGGGAATGATTTGAGTGCCCCTATCGCATTCATAATGGCGGGCCTATTCTGCGGATTCGTTGATGCGTGCCTCGGAATGGGTTTCGGAGTAACCTCAACATCCGTATTGGTGACCTTCGGGGTAGCACCCGCCATAGCCAGTGCATCAGTTCACACCGCCGAAGCTGCTGTAGACATCGTCTCCGCGATTTCCCATTGGAAGCTGGGAAACGTAGACATCAAACTCAGCAAACATCTCCTGATACCTGGAATACTCGCTTCCGTCCTCGGAGCCATTTTTCTTAGCGGATTAGACCTAAAAGTAGCGAAACCCTTCGTGCGCGTGGGCTTGATATTAATGGGTCTAATGATCATCTTCGAACACATCAGGCCGGGAACAACCCAAAACTGGATAAGAAAAGAGATGAATAAGACCCGGGCGACCGTCCTCGGGTTCATCGCAGCCTTCGTAGACGTCGCGGTTGGCGGAGGTTGGGGGCCTCTTGGTACACCAGCCCTGATTCTGGCGGGCGAGGAGCCAAAGAATGCTGTAGGAACCATAGAGTTCACAGAGCCTATAATCAGCTTAACCGCCGTGGTGACCTTCGGGTTCATCCTGGGCTTCGAGAGCTTCATGTGGGATATGACCATACCAATGATCATCGGCGGGATTATTCTCAGTCCAATTGCCAGCTACCTAACATCTAAAATGCCAAAGAAACTCCTCGGAATACTGATCGGATTATGGCTTGTATTGCTCAACTTCTGGGGCCTCCTCCAATAATCTTGCATGCGGAGTGCAGCGTAACCAACACCAAAAATATTCAACATTTTTTAATACAACTGCGCGTTCCGCGCGTTAAAAAGGGTTGAAGCTCTCTACCCTATTAGTAGAAGTTGTGTTACATTAGTGCGAGAGTGGTTTAATTCGATATCATCCGCTATATCAATGAGTTTTTCATTCACACGGTTACGCGCGAAGATTCTGTTACATCATGCATGATGCGATCGCATCCCCAACCTCGGACGTGCTCGAAAAACCACCAATATCAGGAGTTCTAACCTCGCCTTCTTGAAGCACTGTTGAAACAGCGTTTTCGATCATCTGAGCTTCCTCTCCCCGGCCGAGCCATTCGAGCATAAGTTTTGCAGAAAAGATCGAAGCTATGGGGTTTGCGATGCCCTTCCCTGCAATGTCCCATGCAGTTCCATGGATTGGCTCAAAGAAGGCAAATTTATCACCGATACACGCTGAGGGTGCCATACCCACGCCTCCTATCTTAGATATGACTATTCCGGAGAGAATATCCCCATAAATGTCAGGAGTTACTATGACATCGAAGTTTTCTGGTTGTTTACTCAACATCATGGCAGCTACGTCTACATGCATGAAATCCTTACTGAAGGTGGAATATCTTTCCGAACTTCCCTCAAAAACGCTTCTGAAGAATTTGTCACTGTACAACCAGTTGCTCTGGTCGATGCAAGTAATCTTCTTTCTATTATTCTTCATGGCATATTCATGAGCGAAATCGATTATCCTATTAGCTCCGTACTGTGTTATGACACGACGATCTGTTCCCAAAGATTTTCCCAGAAGGCCTGAGTGTTGGAGTGAAAACCCTTCTGCGTTATCCCTCACAATGACCATGTCGATTTTTGTACCGTTTTTTTTCTGCTGCTCTGATTGGACGCCTGGATAAGTTTTCAAAGGACGAATATTTGCGAACGCATCCTTTTCGAGCCTGAGGTAGATTAATACCTTTCTGGGGATGTCGTATGATACGTAGTCGTGCCCCACAGCTCCGAAAAGGACCGCGTCGGCTTCTGCACAGGCATCTACTGATTCGGGTGGGAGAGGATCACCATTTTTCAGATATGCCGTCCCCCCGATAGTACATGAGATCGTTTCAAAAATCAGCCCTGTCGCTTCGAGAACTTTGATGGCTTCCGATGTAACTTCTTCACCTATACCGTCGCCTGGCATAACTGCGATTTTATATTTTTTTGTCAAATCATTCACAACCTTCCTTCTTCAGGCACGCTGATCCATGATTGAGCAGCATCAAATCTGGTTCTCTTTCGGAGAGAAATCTCCTTACAGGCGGATAAAATGTTTATGTACTCTAACACCTATTGAATGTTCTATAGAATTCATCATTGACAATGATATACATTTAAAAAAAAACCATAAAATACATCATATTTATCCCCACAATATTTTCGCGAATGCGTTCTTCATATGTTTCATTTCTATTAAACAGGAAACTGTTGAATGTACTAAGTAATTAATTATAAACTGTCATAATAACGTATAATTTATTTGTGTTTAAAGTATGGTAATATACTCCATAACTCCTTTATTAACGCAAATAGTTGTTATTTAAATTCACTTTAAGGAGTGAGTTATTGATATGAAGTTTAAGTCGAACCTGGGGGTATTGCCCCTCTCAGTTTGCCTAGCGCTGGTCGGCGGTCTTGCGGTCTCTGGTCTCCTCACCACCTCAAAGACGTTGAGCAGTACCGGCTCTGTGAAAACAATAAACGTTGAGGTATATTGGGACGATCAGTGTACACAAGTCGTGGAGTCGGTTGATTGGGGGACACCAGAGCCTGGGGACTCCCTGAGTAAGACGATATATGTGAAGAACACGGGTAATAGCCAGATGATTTTAAACATGTCCTGCTCGGGATGGAATCCTGCAGGGATCGATAGTTACTTAGATCTCTCCTGGAATAGAGATGGAGCAATAATCAACGTTGACGAGGTCGTTCAGGCCATATTGGCTTTTTCGGTCTCTGAATCCATCAGCGGGGTAACAGATTTCTCGTTCAACATCCTAATAGAAGGAACGGGCTAGCACGACTTTTCTTGTTTTATGATATTTCGTGTTGAATAGCGTCGCGCGTGGTATTGCGTCGAGATGTCATGCGAATAGACGTGCCGCGCCTCGTAATTTATTCATGAAGTATATTCTGATTGAGTAACACGTCTTTTATCCATAAATGGGGAAAATTTCCAAAAAGCGGAAAAAAGAGCTGAAAAATGTCCTATGCTGGAGAATCTCTCCCTAAACAGTTAGAGAAGGTTTATATCTGAATTATGTTCCGTAATAGACCAGAAAAGGGGTGCGATAGATGAAGAGGAACGACCTAGATGCCTATGCAGGAATCCTCTTGGTGCATGCGAATGCTCGCAGGGACTCCGTGAGAATAATGAAGAAGTTCTTAAAGACCAGCGATAATATGCCGCCCAAGGGTCTCCTTCTTGATGAGTTCGCGAGCGAGGCATCGGCGACACAGTACGTCTTTAACGACCTGGTGAAATACAGGGAAGAACAATCGGAACTTACAGCTAATCTTCCCCTATCTTTTTCTCGTCTTTAGCGCCATTATATGAGGTTCATGTGAGTGTTAATGCGTGATTTATCGTTAGGTTACTAGATTTTATTTTTTGGGTATTTAATTTGGTTCCATATTCTTTCGTTTTCGAACTAGATCATCATATTTAATACGAATTTAAATAATCCTACGCGCGCGATGTTGTTAATACTTTCCAACTAATACTCCGCTCGCATTATATCAAAATTTTTAGAAATGATTCACCCATTACTCTCGTTGTTTCCCATGTTTTATTTAGTCTATCAAGAGTGGAGAACAGGCATTCAAAGTTGCTTTCTGTTATTACCTCTAATTTTATTAAAATCATATCATTACCCAATTTCACTGCATCATTAATATTTATATTTCCTTTTTCATTGCGTATATGTTTTTTAGAGTTAGACCCTTTTAGATTTATATGGGTCATATTTTTAATTGTACGTGCTAGAATATTTAAATTAAACAGAAACTAGAATTTGAATCACTATTATCCGTTTAAGAATAGTAAATGCAGTTCTCTACTCGCGCATAAATCGGTGTTTATTAGTCT